>JBEBXD010000039.1:0-37235 GCA_040391845.1 Tsukamurella paurometabola
CATCGGTTCCGACAGCAGGGCCCAGGGTGCAAACGATCTTGGTTCGACGAGTCACCCCGTCTACGTTAGTCCCCTGTTTTCCGCTCTGTGGAGTCTCCCGCCAACCCGTCGGTGTCCATCGGGCGAACAGTGTCCCCCTCGTGGTCCTCGTCGTGGTCATTCTCGGGTTCCGCGGGCCCGTCGAGGAGGACGGACGCCTCGCGGCCCTTCGGCGCGAGGAGGAAGTAGGCGATGGCGCCGGCGCACACCAGGGCTGCTGTGAACACGTTGATCCGGACGCCGAGGATCAGCGTGGCGTGGTCGTCGCGCATCAGCTCGATGAAGAACCGGCCGAGGCAGTAGCCCGCGACGTACAGCGCGAACAGGCGGCCGTGGCCGATGCGCAGGCGCCGGTCCACGATCACCAGGGCTGCGGCGACCAGGAGGTTCCAGATCAGCTCGTAGAGGAAGGTGGGCTGCACCACCGACAGCACCACGCCGGTGCTGTGCCCGTCGAGGATGTCGGGGCCCCGCTGACCGGCGGCGTTGGCGCGTTCGTAGATCTCGAGGCCCCACGGCAAGGAGGTGGGGCCGCCGTAGAGCTCCTGGTTGAACCAGTTGCCGAGCCGCCCGATGGCCTGGGCGACGATGATGGCGGGGGCGATGGCGTCGCCGAACGGGCCGAGTTTGATGCCCATGCGGCGGCATCCGATCGCCGCGCCGACGGCGCCGAGCGCGACGGCCCCCCAGATTCCCAGACCACCGTCCCAGATCCGGAAGACTGCCGCGAGGCCGCGGCCGTTGCTGCCGAAGTACGTGCTGAAGTCGGTCATCACGTGGTAGAGCCGGCCGCCGACGAGGCCGAACGGCACCGCCCACACGGCCACGTCGATGACCTGCCCCTTGGTCCCGCCCCGCGCCACCCAACGGCGGTCGCCCCACCAGCAGGCGACGACGATGCCGACGATGATGCACAGCGCGTACGCGCGGACCGGGACGGGGCCGAGGTGCCACACGCCCTGGGCGGGGCTCGGAATGCTCGCGAGGATCACGCCCGTCACCCTACTGACCGCGCGCTCCCTACGATGTCGGCATGTGCTTCGGGGTGTCGTCGTGACCACTGCGCCCGACCTCGTGGTTCTGGGTCTGGGGCCTGCGGGTCGGGCGTCGGCGCACCGGGCGGCCGCCGCGGGCCTGCGGGTGCGGGCGTTCGATCCCGCGCCCGACGCGCGGTGGCGGCGCACGTTCGGGCTCTGGGCGGACGAGCTGCCGCGGTGGCTGCCGCCGGGCGTGGTCGCCGCGGTGTCGACGCCGCAGGTGGTGGCCGTGAACCGGCACGAGCTGCGGCGCGAGTACGCGATGCTCGACGTGGCCGCGCTCCAGGACGCGCTGCCGCTCGACGGGGTGGAGGTCCGGGCCGAGCCGGCCGGCCGCGACGGGCACGGCTCGGCGTTCGTGCTCGACGCGCGGGGGCCGGCACCGTCGGACCCGGTGGCCGCACCCCGGCAGACGGCGGCGGGGGTGCTGGTGCCGGTGGGCTGCCACGAGGAGCTGTGGATGGACTGGCGGCGGGCGCCCGGCGTGCCGGAGGACGCGCCCGCCTCGTTCCTGTACGCGGTGCGGGTGTCCGCCGATGCCGTGCTGCTGGAGGAGACGTGCGTGGCGGGCGCGCCCGGGGTCACGGACGCGGAAGTGGTGGGGCGCCGGGGTGCCCGCGTGGCGGGGCGCGGCGCCGCGGCGGGGGCGCTGCACGAGCGGGTGGACTTCCCGCTGCTCGCGCCCGGGCCGCGGCGCGGGCGGGGGTGGTGCGGGGTCGGGGTGCGCGGCACCACTCTGCATCCCGCGACCGGCTACTCGGTGGCGGTGTCGCTGGCGTTCGCGGACGACGCCGTGACGGCGCTGCGGGCGGGCCGGAACCCGGTGTCCCGGAACGCGATCGCGGCGCACCGCCTGCGGGCCGCGGCGCTGCACGCCCTGCTGGGGATGTCGGCGCGCGAGCAGCGCGCCTTCTTCGACGTGTTCTTCCAACTCCCGGACCGGCACGTGCGGGCGTTCCTTTCGTCCCGGTCCGGGACGCGCGCGAACGCCGCGGCGATGGCTGCGGCGTTCGCGGCGGCACCGTGGGGGCTGCGCCGGCGCCTGGCGCGGGCGGCTACTCCGCCGTCTTCTCGGCGGCGCCGCTGAACTCGGCCTGCTCGATGTCGAGCGCCCGGGCCTGCCCGATCAGGTCCTCGAGGGCGGCGGGCGGGAGCGCGCCGGCCTCGTTGTAGACCAGGTTGCCCTTCTTGAACACCATGAGCGTGGGGATCGAGCGGATGTTCGCGGCGGCGGCCAGGCTCTGCTCGGCCTCGGTATCCACCTTCGCGAAAACCACATCGGGATGGGTCTCGGATGCCTTCTCAAACGTGGGCGCGAACGCGCGGCAGGGGCCGCACCACGACGCCCAGAAGTCGACCAACACGATGTCGTTGCCGGTCACGGTCTGATCGAACTTGTCTGCGGTCAATTCAACTATCGCCATACCCACCCCAACGAATTTTCCGACTTCATGATTCCCATTCCCTGAAATGTCGGATCCGATCGCTATCCTCTAACTCGGGCGCGCAGCCGCGCGCCGCATGTACACCGGGTACACCTACTAAGGGGACATACATGACCGACGTGCTTCGCGCAGGTAACCAGCTCGGCCTCGGGGAGACCCTGGACTCCCTCAACGGCGGCTACACGCTGACCCTGCAGAGCGATGGCAACCTCGTGCTGACCGAGGGCGCCGGCACCGTGGTGTGGGCGAGTGCGACCGACGGCAAGGGTGTCGAGCGGGCGAACTTCCAGACCGACGGCAACTTCGTGCTGTACAACGGCGCCGGCGAGGGCGTCTGGTCCACCCAGACCGCCGGTTCGGGTGCCGACCGCATCGTCCTGCAGGACGACCGCAACCTGGTGGTCTACGCCGGCGATGCCGATAAGTGGGCCTCCAACACCGCCACCGACCAGCCGGCCCCGGCTCGCCAGGCCGCACCGGAGCCCGAGCCCGTCGCCGCGGAGGCGCCGGCTGCTCCGGCTGCTCCGGCCCCGCGCACCCACACCGTCGTCTCCGGCGACACCCTGTGGGCCATCGCCGAGCAGTACCTGGGTGACGGCAACCGCTACACGGAGATCGCGCAGCTCAACAACATCGCGAACCCGGATCTGATCAACGTCGGCATGGAAATCACCACCCCTTTATCGCCCGTGGTCTAATACCCGCGACCGGCCGGCCCCCCGCTGGGGAGCCGGCCGGTTCGTCTTTCCAAGGGGGCACAGGGCACAGGCACACTCCG
The DNA here is from genome assembly GCA_040391845.1 of Tsukamurella paurometabola. Taxonomy (GTDB): domain Bacteria; phylum Actinomycetota; class Actinomycetes; order Mycobacteriales; family Mycobacteriaceae; genus Tsukamurella; species Tsukamurella paurometabola_B. The sequence goes on from JBEBXD010000039.1 coordinate 3,300, forward strand.
CGGCGGCTACTCGCCGCGCAGCAGCCCCTTGGCCACGTGCGTCACCTGGATCTCGTTGCTGCCCGCGTAGATCATCAGCGACTTGGCGTCGCGCGCGAGCTGTTCCACCCGGTACTCCGCCATGTAACCGTTGCCGCCGAACAGCTGCACGGCCTCCATCGCGACCTCGGTGGCTGCGCGCGAGCTGTAGAGCTTCATCGCCGACGCCTGCGCGAGGCTCGGCGGCTTCCCGGCGCGCGACGCCTCGATCGCGGTGAACAGCATGTTCTGCACGTTGATCCGCGCCACCTCCATCTCCGCGAGCTTGAGCTGGATCAGCTGGAACTTCCCGATCTCCTGCCCCCACAGGGTGCGCGAGCGCGCGTAGTCGATCGACAGTCGCTGCGCCTCGTTGATGATGCCCAGGCTCAGGGCCGCGATGCCGATGCGTTCGGCGGTGAAGCCGGCCTTCGCGGAGGCGCCGCCCCCGCCGGGGGTGTCCTCGGTCTCGCCCAGCAGGCGGTCGGGCCCGAGGCGCACGTCGTCGAAGAACAGCTCGCCGGTGGGCGAGCTCATCATGCCCATCTTCGTGAACGCCTTGCCCTGGGTGAGTCCCTCCATCCCCGTGTCCAGCACGAACGTGAGCACCTTGCGGTCGCGCACCGGCGTACCGTCGCCCTCGTCGAGCTTGGCGAACACCACGATGACGTCGGCGTGCGGGCCGTTGGTGATGAACGTCTTCTGGCCCTTGAGGATGTAGCCGCCGTCGCCGTCGCGCCGCACCGTGGTCTTCATGCCGCCGAGGGCGTCGGAGCCGCTGTCGGGTTCGGTGATCGCCCACGCCCCGACCTTCTCCATCGTGACCAACCCCGGCAGCCAGCGCTTCTTCTGCGCGAGGGTGCCGCGGGATTTGATGGTGGAGACGGTGAGCCCCATGCTGACGCCCATCGAGCCGATGAGGCCCAGGCTGACACCCGCCATCTCCACGTTGAGGATGAGGAACATCGAAGAGGACAAGGTGCTGGAGGCTCCACCACCTCCGGGGCCCTTCGGCTTCTCCCCCGCCTCCTCGGCGGCGAGTTCGGCCTCGAGGTTCTCGCGGTTGACCTGGTCGATGCCGAAGCTCGTGAGCATCCTCCGGGTGATGTCGTAGGGCGGCAGCGCACCGGTCTCGAGCTCGTCGACGTGCGGGCGGACCTCCTTGTCGATGAACGCGCGCAGGGCGTCGCGCACCATCAGGTCTTCCTCGGACCACTCGAACATCGGGGCATCCTCCTGGGTAGAACACGTTCTATGTCTACCCATCCTCGCACGCCTAGTTCACCTGCCGCTCCTGCGCGTCCCAGAACGGCGCCCGGAGGACGAACTTCTGGATCTTGCCCGTGGCGGTGCGCGGCAGCGAGTCGACGAAGTCGATCCGCTTGGGGCACTTGTAGCCGGCGAGGTGCTCGCGGGTGTGCGCGATGAGCTCCTCGGCGCTCACGCCGTCGGCCACGACGATCGCGGTGACCAGCTCGCCCCACTTCTCGTCGGGGATGCCGATCACGGCCACCTCGCGGACCGCGGGGTGCAGTGCCAGCGCGTCCTCCACCTCGATCGAGGTGACGTTCTCGCCGCCGGAGATGATCACATCCTTCTTCCGGTCGGCGATCGTGAGGTAGCCGTCCTCGAACGTCCCGCGATCGCCGGTGTGGAACCAGTCGCCCTCGAGCGCTGCCGCGGTCTCGGTGGGCTTGTTCCAGTAGGCGGTGAGCGCATGGTTGGTGCGGGTGAGGATCTCGCCGTCCTCGTCGATCCGCAGTTCCACACCGAGGGCGGGGGTGCCCGCGCGGCCGAGCTTGCGCGCGATCTCCATCGGATCGTCCGAGGCCCACTCGGCGCGCTCGCGGTTCACGGTGAGCAGCGGCGAGGTCTCGGTCAGCCCGTAGATCTGGATGAACTCCCAGCCCAGCTCGTAGCGCACGCGGTGGATCACCCGGGTGGGCGGCGGGGCGCCGGCGCAGATCACGCGGACGGTCCCGCTACCGGGGATCGGCCCGTCCCATTCGGCGGCGGCGTCCAGCGCCGCGGTCACCACCGCGGGGGCCGCGCACATCACGGTCACGCCCCGGTCCCGCACGCGGCGCAGGATCTCGGCACCGTCGACCTTGCGGAGAACGACGTGCTCGATCCCGAGACCCGTTGCGGCGAACGGCATCCCCCAGCCGTTGGCATGGAACATCGGCAGGGTGTGCAGCAGCACGTCCCTGTCCGTGAGCGCGACGTGCATCGCGAAGACGGTCGCGTTGAGCCACAGGTTCCGGTGGGTGAGCTGCACGCCCTTCGGGCGCGCGGTGGTCCCGGAGGTGTAGTTGATGGTGGCGGTCGCGTTCTCGTCGCCCGCCCACGACAGCGGGGTCGACGGTGCGCCGGGCGCGCCGAAGATCCGCTCGTCGTCGCGGCCCAGGACGAACACGTGCTTCGCGGTGACGGTCTCGGCGAGCTGCTCGACCTCGGGGTCGAGCAGGAGCACCTCGGCGCCGGAGTCCTCCACGATGTACTCGACCTCGGCGGGGGCGAGCCGGAAGTTGACGGGCACCAGTATGCGGCCCCACCCCGAGACCCCGAAGAACGAGGTCAGCAGGCGCGCGGAGTTCTGCGAGACGATCGCGACGCGCCCTCCCACGGGCACCCCGAGTTCGTCGAGGCGCGCCGCCTGCCCGCGCGCCAGCGCCGCCATCTCGGCGTAGGACTTCTCGCCCCACGACGGTGCGGGCTGGTCCGGCTCGTCAACGATGCCCACGCGGCCGGGATAGACGATCTCGGCCCTGTCCAGAAAGTCACGTACACCCAGATTCACGAACATGGGACGAGAATATTGGCACCGCGTGCATTTCCGCGACGAATAGCCGAAACAACAGGACCCGCTTTAGGCTAGGATGCTAGCATCCTAGCCATGGGAGACGAGGTCAAGCAGTTCAACGTGTACCTGCCCGCCGCTCTGATCAAGCGGGTCAAGCTGCACGCACTGGAGACCGAGCAGTCGCTGTCCGCACTCACGGCAGCCGCACTCACCGAATACCTCGCCGCCCGTTCCGATTCCGACGACAAGGAGAGATGACATGCCGACCACACGGGGCGTCGACGCCTTCTACATCACGACCCACAACTGGGGCGCCACAGCGAAATTCCTGACCGACCTCGGCTTCACCGTCGACTTCGAGACCGACCACAACTCGGGACGGCTCACGGCACCCTCCGGACCGTCGATCTTCGTGGCCGAGGTCCCCGCGAAGGAACCGACGGGCATCAGCCCGGTGGTCCGCATCGACGACGAGGCCGCCTTCCCCGCGACCTTCGAGGACACCCACTACGGGGCCCGGGAGGCAACGGTGCGCGATCCGGACGGCCGCACCTGGGTCCTCCAATCCGCCGGCCCGCAGTGAACACGGTCGCCCCCGAGGACACGGCCGCCCGCACCGCGCTGTGGCGGGCGCTGCACGCGGAGCTCGACCCGTCCCCCGTACTCGTGGACACCATCGGCCTGCAACTCCTCGCGCCCGCGCCGGACTGGCGTGCGCGGGACGATATGGATCCGGCGTTCACCCGAGGGATGCGCGCCTGGGTAGTCACCCGATCCCGGATCGTCGAGGACCTGGTGCGCGACAACGGGACCGGGCAGTACGTCCTGCTCGGCGCGGGGCTCGACACCTTCGCCCAGCGCCATCCCGATGCCGCCGCCACCGTCTTCGAGGTCGACGAGCCGGGGCCGCAGCAGTGGAAGCGCGAGCGCCTGGCCGAGCTCGGGATGCTCACGGACCGGCAGCGGTTCGTCCCCGTCGACTTCGAGACCGACGGTGACTGGCTCGCCCGCCTGCGCGCGCTCGGGTTCGACGGGGGCCGGCCCGCCGTCGTCTCCTCGCTCGGGGTCTCGATGTACCTGACCCGCGAGGCCACCGCGGCCACCCTGGCGACGGTCGCCGGGCTCGCGCCCGGCACCGTCTTCGCGATGACCTTCCAGCCACCCACGGAGGAGTTGTCCGGGGCGGACCGCCGGGCGCGGGAGATCAGCATGGCCGGGGCGGCCCGCGGCGGCACCCCGTTCGTCTCGTTCTACACCGCGGGCGCGGCCGTGGACCTCGCGCGCGAGGCGGGCTTCACGCAGGCCCGCGTGATCTCGACCGAGGACGCGACCGAACGCTACTTCGCCGGCCGGCCGGACCGCCTCGCCCCCGCACACGGCGAGGAGATGCTGATCGCGACCGTCTGATCGGGCAGGAGTCCGCCGATCCGCTCGCCCGCCGGATCACCGAGAACGGCCGGCGGCTGCACGACCGGTGGGTCGCCGAGAACCTGCGGCCGCGCGGCGAGCGGGAGCACCGGCTGCTCGTGGTCGCGACGGACCTCTACACGTGGAAGCTGCTCCGGCGCGACCGCTCCCTGAGCGCCGAGGAGACGGCCGAGCACATGTACGCCCTGTACCGGGCGGTCACCGCGGGTACGAACGGAGAAGACGATGGCTTACCTGCTGTTCGTCACGATGGACGCCGGCGGGAACGTGCCGCCGATGCTCGAGATCGCAGCGGCCGCCGCGGCCGCCGGCCACCGGGTGCGCGTGATCGGGCACGAGCGCGTGCGGAGTCGGGCCGCCCAGCGCGGCCTGGAGCTCATCGCGTTCCGTGACACACGACCGTGGGACGCCAGTGAGGAGCAGTCCGTTCTCCAGTGGGCCCCGATGTGGGCTACGACCTCGCGCGCCTGTGGGCGTCGGCGGACCTGGACCTCGTCTGCTGCCTCGAATCGCTCGACCCCGCGGCGCGCCGCCGCTACGCCGACAACGTCCGCTGGGTGGGGGTCGTCGGCGGGGACGTCGCGCCGGCCGTTCCCCCGCCGGGACCCCCGCACGTCCTGGTCAGCCTGTCCACCAACGGGTTCCGTGGGCAGCGCCGCACGCTGCAGCGGATCATCGACGCGCTGGGCACGCTCGACGTCCACGGGATCGTGACCACCGGTGAGGTGTACGACCCGGCCTCGTTCACCGCTCCGCCCAACGTGGAGGTGACCGGCTACGCCGATCACGCCGAGATCATGAGCAGGTGCTCCCTCGTCATCAGCCACGGCGGGCACTCGACCGCGTTCCGCGCCCTCGCCCGCGGCATCCCCCTCGTCCTCCTGCCCACCAGCCGGATGACGGACCAACCGATGGTGGCGGCGTCGATCGCCGGTGCGGGCGCGGGGATTCGGCTCCCGCGATCCGCTTCGTCCGCGAGGATCGGGCGCGCCGTGCGGGCCGCCCTCACCGACCCGGGCATCCGCGGCGCGGCCGCCCGGATCGGGAGCCGGATCCGCGCCCAGCACGCGGCCGACGGCGTGGTCGCCGCCCTTGCCGATCCCGCACTCCTCTGACTACAGTCAGAGATATGTCGGAGCAGGTGGAGGCGGTTCGGCGCTTCAATCGGGCGGTCACGCAGCGCCTCGGCGTCCTGCAGGACCGATACCTCGCCCGGGACCGGCCGCTCGGGCAGGCGCGCCTGCTCTGGGAGATCGGCCGCGCGGACGGCGGCGTGGACGTCCGCGAACTGCGCACGCACCTCGATCTCGACTCGGGGTATCTCAGCAGGCTGCTCCGGGCCCTCGAGTCGGACGGGCTGGTCACCGTCGGGTCCGCCGACGGTGACGGCCGGGTCCGGACCGCACGCACCACCCCCGCCGGCGCGGCGGAGTACGCCGAGCTGGAGGCGCGCTCGCAGGGCGCCGCCCGCGGACTGCTGGAGCCGCTCTCAGCGGTGCAGCGCGAGCGATTGGTCGAGGCGATGACGGACGTGGAGCGGCTTCTGCTCGCCTCGCTGGTGCGCATCGACGAGGCGCGGCCCGACACGCCCGCGGCGGTGTTCGCCGCGACCGCGTACTACGACGAGCTCGGAGAACGCCTGCGGGACGGCTTCGATCCCGGTGTCGGAGGGGCGATCCGGGATGCCGCGATCACCCCGCCGGCGGGCCTGCTGCTCGTGGCGACGCTGCGCGACGAGACCGTCGGCTGCGGCGCACTCACCTTCCATGAGGACGGCTTCGCCGAGGTCAAACGCGTGTGGGCCGCGCCCTCGGTGCGCGGTCTGGGTCTCGGCCGCCGGATCATGGCCGAACTGGAGGAACGCGCTCGAGCGGCGGGCGTGCGCACCCTGCGCCTGGACACCAACGGCGACCTCACCGAGGCGATCGCGCTCTACCGGAAGCTCGGCTACCGCGAGGTCCAGCGGTACAACGAGAACCCCTACGCCCAGCACTGGTTCGCCAAGGATCTGTGACCGCGTCCGCGCCCCGACTGCAGTCCCGGGAAACCAGTCGATCACCGAGATTCAAATCCGCGGCGCGCACGCGCGGGTGGCGCATTCGCCGCTAGCGGCGCCGAAATGCCAGGTGGGAGGACCTGATCGCCGTGCCGGACCGGCGGAATGCGGCATCGACACCGGGCTTTCGCCAAGGCACGCTTTCCGAGCAGGCCGGACTCGGCCGACCTGTTCCTATCGTTGCCGCATGCCAGCGACCGACCGACCGATCCGCGCCGACTCCGCGCGCATCGTCGCCGACGTCCTGCGCCAGGCGATCCACGACGGCACCTACCGCGGGACCCTGCCCGGCGAGGACGACCTCGGCGACCAGTTCTCCGTCTCCCGAGGCACCGTCCGCGAGGCCCTGTCGATCCTGCGCGCCGAGGGCTGGATCCGCCGCGGCCCGCGCGTGGGCACCGAGGTGATCGCGCGCACCGTCGACCACGGCCTCGACAGCCTCCGCGGCCTGCGCGAGACCCTCGCGCTGCACGGCGAGGTGCGCAACCGCGTGCGGACCGCCACCCGGATCGTTCCGCCGCCGATCGTCGCCGAGAAGCTCGGCATCCCGCGCGGCGAGGAGGCGGTGTATCTGGAGCGGCTGCGCTACCTGGACGACGAACCCGTCAGCTTGGACCTCACCTACCTGGTCTCCAACGTCGGCGACCTGCTGCTGGAGCAGGACCTCGAGAACGAGGACGTCTTCCCGCTCATCGAGGCCGTCACCGGGCACCGACTGGGCAGCAGCGACTTCAGCCTCAGCGCGGCGGCCGCCGACCCGCACACCGCGGCGAACCTGGAGATCGCCACCGGCTCCCCGCTCCTGCTCTACGAACGCCTCACCGGACTCGACACCGGGCGCCCGGTGGACCTGGAGTACATACGCATGCGATCCGACCGGATCACCCTGCGCGGCACCCTGCACCGCGACTGACCGCACCCGACACGGAGGAACACAACCATGGCACAGGTCGAACAGCGCGTCGACGTCCCCGTCACCATCGACGCCTCCCTCTGCATCGAGGGCTGCAACATCTGCATCGAGGCCTGTCCCCTCGACTCGCTCGCGCTCGACCCGAGTACCAACCGCGCCCACATGTACGTGGACGAGTGCTGGTACTGCGGGCCGTGTGCCGCGCGCTGCCCGACCGGCGCCGTGACCGTCAACATGCCCTACCTCCTGCGATAGCCCATCCCAGCCCGGAGAGACCAGCCATGACATCCACCCTGCGCGCGATCACCCTCGTCGCCGCGACCGCCACCCTCGCCTCGTGCTCCCTGCAGCCCTCGGCCGATGAGTCCACCCGGACACTGGTCGTGGGCTACCAGTCCAAGACCATCAACACCGTCACCGCGGGAACCCTGCTGCGCGCCAAGGGATTCCTCGAGAAGCGCCTCGCCGACGTAGGGAAGTTCCGCGTCGACTGGCAGGACTTCGACACGGGCGCCCCGATCACGAGCGGCATGCTCGCCGGAAAGATCCAGATCGGTTCGATGGGCGACTACCCGCTGCTCATCAACGGATCCCGGGCGCAGTCGAGCGCCGACACCGCGACCGCCCTGCTCTCGGTGACCGGCTCGAGCGCGCGGGGCGCCCTCAACTCGGTAGTGGTCTCCCCCGGTTCCCCCCTGCGCTCCCTGGCCGACCTGCGCGGCAAGCAGGTCTCCGCGTCGGTCGGCTCCGCCGGGCACGGCACCCTCGTCGCCGCGCTGAGCCGCGCGGGCATCGGCACCGGCGACGTCACCGTCGTGAACCAGCAACCGCAGGTCGGGGCGAGCTCGCTCGAATCCGGCCAGGTTCAGGCGCTGGCGCAGTTCGTCGCCTGGCCAGGGCTCCTCGTACGCCAGGGCAAGGCGCGCCTGCTCTACGACGGCGGCGAGCTGAACACACCCACCCTCCACGGCGTGGTCGCCAACACCAAGTACGCAGGGTCCCACCCGGACGTGGTGCGTGCCTTCCTCCAGGCACAGCTCGACGCGACGGACTTCCAGCGCGAACACCCGCTCGAGGCCGCGCAGGACGTCGCGAAGGCCAGCGGCCTCCCGCCGGAGGTCGTGTACCAGTACAACGGGCCCGGCGGCACCGACCCGAACCCGACGCTCACCGCTCCACTCATCGGAGCACTCAAGGGCGACATCGGTTACCTGCAGTCGATCGGCCAGTTCGGCACGCCGCTCGACGTCGACCGGTTCGTCGACCCGAAGCCCCTCGCCGAGGCCCAGGCCGCGCGCGGCGGCTTCCAGTACGACGCGACGACACCCGCCCCGAGACCCACCGCGGAGATCTGGTTCGACGGCGCCGAGGCCACCGAGACGTTCCCCGACGCGACGGCGCTGATCCGCACGCTCGCCTCGACCGACCGGAAGGTCCGCGCCGCCTACGTGTCGGACGCGCTCACCGGAACGCGCTGGTACGCCGACCAATCGCTGTGGCTGCGCGACGGCGCGACGCTCGTGCCCTTCGCGGGCCCCGACGCTCGCGAGCGCTACCGCGCGGAGCACCCCGGCACGGTCGCCGTGGAATACCGCGCGCTACTCGAGGAGGCCCGCCGGTGACCGCCCTCGACTCGCTGCCCGCCGCGACGATCCGGCGGCCGGCCTCGGCTCCCGCTCGCCGCGCCGCGCTCCCTGCCTGGCCGGCCCGCATCGCCGTGGTCGTCGCCGCGATCGGCGTCTGGCAGCTGCTCACCACCGAGCACGTGGCGCTCAGTTGGATCCGGTTCGACACGCTCCCATCGGCGAGCGCCGTCGCGGAGCGGTTCGCGCAGTCGGTTCGCACCGACGAGTACTGGCTCGACCTGGCGCAGTCGCTGATCCGCATCGGGACCGGTTTCGCGATCGCCGCGGTTCTCGGCATCGCCGCGGGCGTCGCGCTGGGCCGCTCCCGCGCCGCCGAGCTGACAGTCGGGACCCTGCTCGAGATCGCCCGGCCCATACCCGCGATCGCGCTGGTTCCCGTCATGATCCTGCTGCTCCCGTCGTCCGAGGCGGGCATGGTCGCGATCACCACGACCGCAGCGTTCTTCCCCATCGCGGTGAGCGTGCGGCACGCCGTTCGCGCCCTGCCGACCGTCTGGGAGGACTCCGTGCGCACGCAGGGCGGCGGCGACCTCGCAGTGCTCTGGCGCGTGGTGCTCCCCGGGTCGCTCCCCGGCGTCTTCTCCGGCCTCTCGGTGGGCGTGGGCGTCGCGTGGATCTGCCTCGTCTCCGCCGAGATGATCTCGGGCCGCCTCGGCGTCGGCTACCGCACATGGCAGTCGTACACGCTCGTCGACTACCCCGCTGTCTTCGTCGGCATGCTGACGATAGGCGTGCTCGGCTTCCTCACTTCCGCGGTGATCGAGCTGGCCGGCCGCCGCGTCACCCGCTGGCTGCCGCGGGGCGACCGATGAGCGCCCCGGCGGTCAGCCCGCCCGCGCAGCGCACCGGGTTGCGGCTCAGGCTCGACGCCGTCGACCTCGGCTACCGCGGCGCGACCGCCGTGCGCGCGCTCGACCTCACCGTGGAGCCCGGCGAACGCCTGGTCCTGACGGGCCCGTCGGGCTGCGGCAAGTCGACGGTGCTGCGCGCGCTCGCCGGACTGCTGCGCCCCGACGCCGGCGCAGTCCTCGCCGACGCTGCGCCCGTGACCGGCCCGGATCGGGACCGCGCCATGGTCTTCCAGGAGGACGCGCTGCTGCCGTGGCGCACCGTCGAAAAGAACGTGTTGCTCGCGCTCGCGCTGCGGGGCGTTCCACGGCACGGTCGCGCCGACGAGGCCCGGCGGTGGCTCGCGGAGGTCGGGCTGACCGCCTACGCCCGGCACCTGCCCCGCGAGCTGTCCGGCGGAATGCGGCAGCGGGTCCAACTCGCCCGCGGCCTGGCCGGTGCGCCCCGCGCGGTGCTCATGGACGAGCCCTTCGGCGCCCTCGACGCGCAGACCCGCGGCGACATGCAGCGGCTACTGCTGCGCACGCTCGACGCCCACCCCGCGACCGTCGTCTTCGTCACCCACGACGTGGACGAGGCGATCCTGCTCGGCGACCGCATCGTCGTCCTCGGCCGCCGCGGCGAGCCGATCCGCGCTGTCTTCGACGTGCGTCGCGCGCCGTCGACCTCCGCCCTGCGCGCGGGCGTCGTCGATGCCCTCACCGAACGCTGAACCACACCAGGGAGTTGTCATGCTCATCCCCGAGATCGATGACCGTACCCGCCTCACCTGCGACGTCTTGGTGATCGGCGGCGGCACCGCCGGAACCATGGCCGCCCTCACGGCCGCCGAAGCAGGCGCCGACGTGCTGTTGCTGGACAAGTCCCATGTGCGGCACTCGGGCGCACTGGCGATGGGCATGGACGGCGTGAACAACGCCGTCATCCCCGGCAAGGCCGAGCCCGAGGACTACGTCGCCGAGATCACCCGCGCCAACGACGGCATCGTGAACCAGCACACCGTCTACCAGACGGCGACGCGGGGCTTCGCGATGATCCAGCGCCTCGAGCGGTACGGCGTGAAGTTCGAGAAGGACGAGTACGGCGAATACGCCGTGCGCCGCGTGCACCGCTCCGGCTCGTACGTGCTGCCCATGCCCGAGGGCAAGGACGTGAAGAAGGCGCTGTACCGGGTGCTGCGGCAGAAGAAGATGCGCGAGCGGATCCGGATCGAGAACCGGGTGATGCCGGTACGCGTGCTGACCACCGGATCAGGGACCGACCGGCGGGCCGTCGGCGCGGTCGCCTTCAACACGCGCACAGGCGAGTTCGTGGAGATTCAGGCGGGCGCCGTGGTCCTGGCGACGGGGCCGTGCGGCCGCCTCGGCCTGCCCGCCTCGGGCTACCTCTACGGCACGTACGAGAACCCGGCCAACGCGGGCGACGGCTACGCCATGGCCTACCACGCGGGCGCCGAGCTCAGCGGAATCGAGTGCTTCCAGATCAACCCGCTGATCAAGGACTACAACGGCCCCGCGTGCGCCTACGTGGCGAACCCGTTCGGCGGCTACCAGGTCAACGCGCGGGGCGAGCGGTTCGTGGACTCGGACTACTGGTCCGGGCAGATGATCGCCGAGGTGAAGTCCGAGATCGATTCCGCCCGTGGGCCGATCTACCTCAAGGTCTCGCACCTACCGGAGGAGACGATCGGCGAGCTGGAGTCGATCCTGCACACCACCGAGCGCCCGACGCGCGGCACCTTCCACGCGAACCGCGGCCACGATTACCGCACCCACGACATCGAGATGCACGTTTCCGAGATCGGCCTGTGCGGTGGGCATTCCGCGTCCGGAGTGTGGGTCGACGAGAACGCCCGCACCACCGTGCCCGGCCTGTACGCGGCGGGCGACCTGGCGTGCGTGCCGCACAACTACATGATCGGGGCCTTCGTCTTCGGCGAGCTGGCCGGCGCGGACGCCGTGCGGCACGCACGAAACCTACCCGCGGACGGTGTCGCCGGCCTGGACGAGCAGATTGCGGCGGCCCATGAGCTGATCTACGGCCCTGCCCGCAGGCCCGAGGGGCCGCCGCAGCCCCAGGTCGAGTTCAAACTGCGGCGCTTCGTCAACGACTACATCGCGCCGCCCAAGACGGCGCCGAAGCTGACCATCGCGATCGAGACCTTCGAGCGGATGCGGAACGAGGTGGACGGGCTCGGCGCGCGGACGCCGCACGAGCTGATGCGCTGCGTGGAGGTCTCGTTCATCCGGGACTGCGCGGAGATGGCGGCGAAGGCGTCGCTGGCGCGCACCGAATCGCGCTGGGGGCTGTACCACGACCGTCCGGACCTGCCCGAGCGCGACGACGAGCGGTGGGGCCGCCACCTCAACCTGCGCCAGGGCTCCGACGGGGAGATGGAGTTCCTCACCCGGCCCGTCGCGCCGTACGTGGTGGCCGTCGACGAGTTCGACCACATCCCGAGCTCCTCGTCGTCGGTCGAGCTGCTGGGCCCGCTGGCGGTGGCGCCGATCGGCGCGATCCCCGCGGCACCCTCGCGTGCGGCTGCGGTACCCGCGGTCTCGCCGCGGTTGCGGGAGCTGCTGGTGTTGGACGGGCCCTCGGTGGAGGAGCTCTCTCGTTTCCTGTCCGATCCGGACACGACGGTGCGGCGCAGCGCGGTGTCCTTCCTCGTCGAGGGCGCACCCGACGGCTTCCTCGCGCCCCTCCTCGCCGCGCTCGGCGACGCGGACGCGGCGGTCCGGCGCGCCGCCGCCGCGGGGCTGATCGAGCTGGTCGAGGTCCTCCCTTCGGCCGAGGGCCTCGCCGGATACCTCGACTCGGAGGACGCCGTGGTGCGGGCGGCCGTCGGGAATCTCCTGCGCTCGCTCAAGGCCGGGACGCCGGAGCAGTTCGCCGCCCTGCTTGGCGACGACGACCATCGCGTGCGCGTGGTGGGCGTGAGCGGCCTGGTCTCCCATGACGATTGGGCTGCTCTCGTTCCCGCGACCACCGACGGCAACCGTGAGGTCCGGATCACCGCCGCGGCCGGGCTGGCCACCGTCGGGCGGGGAGGCGTCGACGCCGTGCGCGCGGCGGCTGCCGATCACGACCCGCTCGTCCGGGCCGCGGCTTTCGAGGCCCTGGGCGCGCTCGGCGATGCCACCGACCTCGACCTGCTCGCTTCCGGCCTCGCCGACCGGGCGTGGCAGGTGCGGCAGGGCGCGGCGCGAGGCGCCGTCGCCCTCGGACCCGACGGTGCGGTCGCCGCGCTCGGATCCGCCCTCGGCGACCCGCATCTGGACGTGCGCAGGGCGGCCGTCGTGACGCTGCGGACGTGGCCCGGGGTACCGGCGGTCGCCGTCGCGCTCACCGCGGCGCTGGACGACACCGACGCCGACGTCCGCGCCCACGCGCGGCTGGCGCTCGCCGCGGGGTGACGACCCGCGATCAGCCGGCCGAGGGGTGCGCGGTGACCGGGAGGCCGATCTCCAGCATGCGAACGATCGACGGCGGGGTGAGCAGCCGCAGCTCCCCCGACGGTGCGGCCGGGGTGTAGCCCTCGAAGCTCCACCGCAGCCAGGCGCCGTTCCAGCGGAGGAAGGCGTCCGTGCCGTCGGTGACCACAGCACCGTCGGGCGGCGTCGCGGTGACGGGTGCGTTCCCGGCCCGACGCTCGGCGCGCAGAGCACGGTCCATCGCCTTGGGCGTGTTCTCGACGTCCGGGTTCGCGACGGCCCAGAGCCGCTTGAACTCGCGGTAACCGGCGGGGCGGCACTCGCCGCACGGGCGGTGCCCCGCGGCGAAGGCGGTGGCCTCGTCGAAGAGGAAGAGCTGGGTGTACTTGCGGGACTCGGGGTTCCGCGGAGAGCGGTAGCGGCCGTTGAAGTCGAGCCGGCCCCACGGGTCCACTCGATTGCGCAGCCGCATCGCCGCGGTCCTAGACGGTGAAGCCGAGGGCGCGGAGCTGTTCGCGGCCGTCGTCGGTGATCTTGTCCGGGCCCCACGGGGGCATCCAGACCCAGTTGATCTTCGCGTCGGTGGCCAGCCCGGACGAGACCAGCGCAGCGCGGGTCTGGTCCTCGATCACGTCCTGCAGCGGGCACGCCGCGGACGTGAGCGTCATGTCGATGAGGACGGCGGCATCGTCGTCGATCTTCAGGTCGTAGACCAGGCCCAGGTCGACCACGTTGATGCCCAGCTCGGGGTCGACCACGTCGCGCATGGCCTCCTCGACGTCGAACAGGGTGGGCAGGTTCAGCGGGTTGTCACCCGCACCGGCCGCGGCGCCCTGATCGGTCTCAGCAGCGTTCTCGCTCATACCGTCTTCTCCTCCGAGTCGATGATCTGGGACAGCGCATCCTTGAACGCCATCCAACCGAGCAGTGCGCACTTGACGCGCGCGGGGTACTTCGAGACGCCGGCGAAGGCGATGCCGTCGCCGATCAGGTCCTCGTCGCCCTCGACCTTCCCGCGCGACTGCAGCATCTCGGTGTAGGACTGCAGCATCTTCAGCGCCTCGCCCACGGGCTGGCCGATCACCTGGTCGGTGAGCACCGAGGTCGACGCCTGGGAGATCGAGCATCCCTGGCCGTCGTAGGAGACGTCGACGACGGTCTCGCGATCCTCGGACAGGTGCACCCGCAGGGTCACCTCGTCGCCGCACGTCGGGTTGACGTGGTGCACCTCGGCCTCGAAGGGCTCGCGCAGCCCGCGGGCGTGCGGGTGCTTGTAGTGGTCCAGGATCACGTCCTGGTACATCTGCTCCATGCGCATCAGGCCACCCCGAAGAACTTCTGCGCCTTGATGATCGCGTTCGCGAACACGTCCACCTCGGCCTCGGTGTTGTACACGCCGAAGGAGGCACGGGCGGTCGCGGCGACACCGAACCTGCGGTGCAGCGGCCAGGCGCAGTGGTGGCCGACCCGGATCGCCACGCCCTCGTCGTCGAGCACCTGCCCGAGGTCGTGCGCGTGGATCCCGTCGACCACGAAGGAGACCGCGCTGCCCCGTTCGCCGTCGCCGGTGGGCCCGATGATGCGCAGGCCGGCGATCGCGTCCAGCCGGTCGAGGGCGACGGCCACGAGCGCGCGCTCGTGCGCGGCGACGTCCGCCATGCCGAGGCCCGTCAGGTAGTTCACGGCGGCGCCGAGACCCACCACCTGGGAGGTCATCGGGACGCCCGCCTCGAACCGCTGCGGCGGGGCGGCGTAGGTCGAGCCCTCCATGGTCACGGTCTCGATCATCGAGCCGCCGGTGATGAACGGCGGGAGCTGCGCGAGGATCTCGCGCTTGCCGTAGAGGACGCCGACCCCGGATGGGCCGTACATCTTGTGCCCGGAGAAGGCGGCGAAGTCCACGTCCAGATCGGCGAGGTCCACGGCCGCGTGCGGCACGGACTGGCAGGCGTCGAGCACCACCAGGGCGCCGACGGCGCGGGCCCGCGCCACCAGCTCCGGCACCGGCGCGATCGCGCCGGTCACGGTCGACGCGTGGGTGAACGCGACGATCTTCACCGATTCGTCGAGCTCCAGCGAATCCAGGTCGATGCGGCCGTCGTCGGTGACCCCGTACCACTTGAGCGTGGCCCCGGTCCGCCGGCAGAGTTCCTGCCACGGAACGAGGTTCGCGTGGTGCTCGAGCTCGGTGACCACCACGGTGTCGCCCTCGCGCAGCCGGTGGCCGCCGAGCAGGTCGGCCGAGCGGTCGTCGCCGAGCGTGTAGGCCACCAGGTTCAGCGACTCGGTCGCGTTCTTGGTGAACACCAGCTCGTCGGGCGCGACGCGCACGAAGGCCGCGATGGCGGCCCGGGCGTCCTCGTAGGCGTCGGTCGCCTCCTCCGCCAGCTGATGCGCACCGCGGTGTACGGCGGCGTTGTGCGTGGTGAGGAACTCCCACTCGGCGTCGAGCACCTGCCGCGGACGCTGCGAGGTGGCCCCGGAGTCCAGGTAGACCAGCGGCTTCTCGTCACGGACCGTGCGGGACAGGATCGGGAAGTCGGCGCGGATCGCGTCGATGTCCAGGGCGGACTTCACCGAGGCGGTCATGCTCCGACGGCCTCGGTGAACTTCACGTAGCCGTTCTCCTCCAGCTCGTCGGCCAGCTCGGGTCCGCCCGATTCCACGATCCGGCCGTTCACGAAGACGTGCACGAACTCGGGGTGGATGTAGCGCAGGATGCGGGTGTAGTGCGTGATCAGCAGAATGCCGCCGTGCTCGCGCTCGGCGTAGCGGTTCACGCCCTCGGACACGACGCGCAGTGCGTCCACGTCGAGACCGGAGTCGGTCTCGTCGAGGATGGCGAACTTCGGCTTGAGCAGGCCCAGCTGCAGGATCTCGTGGCGCTTCTTCTCGCCGCCGGAGAAGCCCTCGTTCACGGAGCGCTCGCCGAACTGCGCGTCGATCGACAGCTCGCCCATCGCCTCCTTGACCTCCTTGACCCAGTGCCGCAGCTTGGGGGCCTCGCCGCGCACCGCGGTCGCGGCGGTCCGCAGGAAGTTCGACATGGAGACGCCGGGGACCTCGACGGGGTACTGCATGGCCAGGAACAGGCCGGCGCGGGCGCGCTCGTCGACGGTCATCGCGAGCACGTCCTCGCCGTCGAGGGTGATGGTGCCCCGAGTCACCTCGTACTTGGGGTGGCCGGCGATGGCGTAGCTCAGCGTGGACTTGCCGGAGCCGTTGGGGCCCATGATCGCGTGGGTCTCACCGGACTTGATCGTCAGATCGACGCCCTTGAGGATCTGGATCGGCTCGGCGTTCTCGTCCGCCTGCACGACGTTGACGTGCAGGTCACGGATTTCCAAGGTGGACAATGTAATTCCCTATCAGTCTTAGACGCCGGCGGTGGCGAGTTCGTTCTCGATGGCTGCGGAGAGCCGCTCACGCAGCTCGGGGACGGAGATCCGGTCGATCAGCTCCTGGAAGAAGCCGCGCACGACCAGGCGGCGGGCCTCGGCCTCCTCGATGCCGCGCGAGCGCAGGTAGAACAGCTGCTCGTCGTCGAATCGGCCGGTGGCGCTGGCGTGGCCCGCGCCCTCGATCTCGCCGGTCTCGATCTCCAGGTTCGGCACCGAGTCGGCGCGGGCGCCGTCGGTGAGCACCAGGTTGCGGTTGAGCTCGAAGGTGTCGGTGCCCTCGGCCTCGGCGCGGATCAGCACGTCGCCGACCCACACCGTGTGCGCGTCCGGCTTCTTCGACGCGGGGTCGCCCTGCAGCGCGCCCTTGTAGACGACGTTCGACTTGCAGTGCGGCACGGCGTGATCCACCAGGAGACGCTGCTCGAGGTGCTGCCCGTCGTCCGCGAAGTACAGGCCGAACAGCTCGGCGTTCCCGCCCGGGCCGTCGAACTGCACGCGCGGGGTCATCCGGACCAGGTCGCCGCCGAGCTGCACCGCGAAGTGCCGGACGTGGGCGTCGCGGCCCACGCGCACGTGGTGCTGGGTGACCCACACGGCGTCGTCGGCGAAGTCCTGCGCGTCGATGATCTGCAGCGAGGCACCGTCGCCCAGGATGACCTCCACGTTCTCGGCGACGGTGCCCGAGCCGGTGTGGTCGAGCACGACCACGGCGCGGGCGTGGCGCTCGAGCCGCACCTGGATGTGCGTGAACGCGGTGCTCCCCTCGCCGGGGCCGGCGATGCGCACGAAGACGGGCTCGGCGACCTCGGCCTCCTTGGCGACGGTCAGGACGAACGCCTCGGTCATCGAGGTGAAGGCCTGCGCCGCCACACGATCGAACGGGGTGCCGCCCTGGCCCAGGCGCTCGTCACCCTTGGCGACGGTCTCGAAGGCCACGCCCTCGGGCGTCTGATCGACGGTGACGGTCACGGCACCGTCGGCCTGTGCGGACCCGTCGTGCAGGCCCTTCAGGCGGCGGAGCGGCGTGAACCGCCACGCCTCGTCGCGGTGGCTGGGGATCTCGAACGCGTCCGCGTCGAACGACGTGAACAGCTCGCCCTTGTTGGCGACGGGGTGCGCCTCGACCGCCTCGTTGAGTGTGTTGCTCACTAGCCCACGGACCCTTCCATCTGCAGCTCGATCAGGCGGTTCAGCTCGAGCGCGTACTCCATCGGCAGCTCCTTGGCGATCGGCTCGACGAAGCCGCGCACCACCATGGCCATCGCCTCGTCCTCGGTGAGGCCGCGGCTCATCAGGTAGAACAGCTGGTCGTCGGAGACCTTCGAGACGGTGGCCTCGTGCCCCATCGTCACGTCGTCCTCGCGGATGTCGACGTACGGGTAGGTGTCCGAGCGGGAGATCGTATCCACCAGCAGCGCATCGCATTTCACGGTGGACTTGCTGCCGTGGGCGCCCTTGTTGATCTGGATCAGGCCGCGGTAGCTGGCCCGGCCGCCGCCGCGGGCGACCGACTTGCTGACGATGTTGCTCGAGGTGTTCGGCGCGAAGTGCACCATCTTCGAGCCCGTGTCCTGGTGCTGCCCCTCCCCGGCGAAGGCCACGGAGAGCACCTCGCCCTTGGCGTGCTCGCCCATCATCCACACGGCCGGGTACTTCATGGTGACCTTGGAGCCGATGTTGCCGTCGATCCACTCCATGGTGGCGCCGGCCTCGGCCTTGGCGCGCTTGGTCACCAGGTTGTATACGTTGTTCGACCAGTTCTGGATGGTCGTGTAGCGGCAGCGGCCGCCCTTCTTCACGATGATCTCGACCACCGCGGAGTGCAGCGAGTCCGACTTGTAGATCGGCGCGGTGCAGCCCTCGACGTAGTGCACGTAGGCGTCCTCGTCGACGATGATCAGCGTGCGCTCGAACTGGCCCATGTTCTCGGTGTTGATCCGGAAGTAGGCCTGCAGCGGGATGTCCACGTGCACGCCCTTGGGGACGTAGATGAACGAGCCGCCCGACCACACGGCGGTGTTCAGCGCGGAGAACTTGTTGTCGCCGGCCGGGATGACCGATCCGAAGTACTCCTTGAACAGCTCCGGGTGCTGCTTGAGACCGGTGTCCGTGTCGAGGAAGATGACGCCCTGCTCCTCGAGGTCCTCACGGATCGAGTGGTAGACGACCTCGGACTCGTACTGAGCTGCGACGCCGGCCACGAGGCGCTGCTTCTCCGCCTCGGGGATGCCGAGCTTGTCGTAGGTGTTCTTGATGTCCTCGGGCAGGTCCTCCCAGCTCTCGGCCTGCTTCTCGGAGGAACGCACGAAGTACTTGATGTTGTCGAAGTCGATGCCGTCGAGGTTGCTCCCCCAGGTGGGCATGGGCTTCTTGTCGAAGATGGCGAGCGCCTTGAGGCGTTGCTGCAGCATCCACTCCGACTCGTTCTTCTTGGCGGAGATGTCCGCGACCACCGCCTCGGAGAGGCCGCGCTGGGCCGAGGCGCCGGCGGCATCGGAATCGTGCCAGCCGTAGCCGTAGGTGCCCAGGGAGGCGATCGTCTCCTCCTGGGACAGCGGGCCGTTCTCGACGGTTGTCATCGAAGCTCCTTAGCGGGTTGCTCGCGGTACCACGCGCTCGAGGGGCACGTGGGTGGTGCATGCGCGGTCACCATTGGCGATGGTGGCCAAACGTTGTACATGAGTTCCCAACGCCTGCTCGATCGCCGAAATTTCGGCCTCGCACAGTTCGGGGAACTCGGCTGCGACCTCCGACACCGGGCAGTGGTGCTGGCAGATCTGGACGCCGTTGCCCACTTCGCGGGCGTCGGCGGAGAATCCGGCGTCCGAGAGGGCCGCCGCGATCCTACGGGCACCCTCCACCGGGTCCGTGGACTCGGTGGGGCTGATGGTGTCCGTGCTGATGGCCTGCTCGGCGCGGCGCCGCGCGAAGGCGCGCACCGCGTCCTCTCCGCCGACCTCGCGCAGGGCGCGGAGGGCGTCGAGGGCCAGGAGGTCGTACCCCTGCCCGAGGCGCCGCCGCCCGGACGGCGTGAGCAGGAACTCCTTCGCGGGACGTCCCCTCCCTCGCCCTCCCAGGCCCGACGGTGGCGCGACCGTCACGTCGCCCGCCTCGAGCAGATTGTCGAGGTGGCGGCGCACGGCGGTGGTCGTGATCGACAGGGCCTCGCCGATATCGGCCGCAGTGGCCTGGCCCCGCTTCATGAGCAGCGCCACCACGGCGTCACGGGTGTCCCCGTCACGCTGTGCCGTCGAGGCGTCGTGCACCTCGTGCTGCTCGTTTTTCACAACACGATTGTTTCCTAATTCGCCCGACACTTCCAGCAAGGTCAGGCTAAGCTTCGCCGCCGCACGGGGGGCGCACCGTCTACGCTTGCGGGCGTGCGCGCTACCCCTTCCCTCCCCGCCCCCGTGCGCACGTTCGCCGATTACCTCGGACTGACCAAGCCGGACCGGGCACCGTCGGACCAGGGACCGGGCGGTCACAGCGGCACCGTGAACCGCCTGCACTCCGACGAACAGCAGTACCCGGACCTCAACGCGCAGGAGAAGCGGACGGTCCGCACGATCGCGACCTTCGGCGGGGTGGGGGCGGTGCTCATCGCCTTCGGCGCGCTCGGCGTCGGCTCGTTCCCGGTGGTGCAGAACCCGATCGCGGGGCGCAGGCTGCTCGGGCTCATGTTCCGGATGCAGTCCACCGCGCTCACGGTCACCATGGTCGGCACCGCGATGCTGATGATCGCGTGGGTCCTGCTGCGCCGCTACACGATCGGCTACCTCAACCCGAACGCGCACACCGAGCCGGCGCCGCCGCGGCGGCTCACCCGCCGCGGGTTCGACCGGATCCTCGCGCTGTGGGTGCTGCCGTTCCTGTTCGCGCCGCCCATGTTCAGCAAGGACGTGTACTCCTACTTGGCGCAGTCGGAGATCACCGCCCGCGGGCTGGACCCGTACGTGATCGGCCCGGCCGAGGCGCTGGGCATCGACCACGTGTTCACCCGCTCGGTGCCCAACATCTGGCGCGACACACCGGCCCCGTACGGGCCGCTGTTCCTCTACCTCGGCCGCGGAATCACGTGGCTCACCGGCGAGAACGTGGTCGCCGGGGTGGTCCTGCACCGCGTGCTGGCGCTGGCCGGGGTCGCGATGATCGTGTGGGCGCTCCCCCGGCTCGCCCGCCGCTGCGGCGTCAGCGAGGTGGCCGCGCTGTGGCTCGGGGCGGCGAATCCGCTGGTCATCTTCCACCTGATCGCCGGCATCCACAACGAGGCGCTCATGCTCGGCATGATGCTCGTCGGCATGGAGTGGGCGCTGCGCGCCATCGATTCCGGCCGGCCGTTCCTCGACGGTTTCCTCCCCACCCGCACCGGCGGTCTCCTCACGGCCGGCGCCGCGATGATCGCCCTCTCGGGTCTGATCAAGATCACCTCGATCCTCGCGCTCGGCTTCATCGGCATGGCGCTCGCACGCAGGATCGGCGGCGGCTTCCCGGACATCGGGGGGCGGCTGCGCGACTGGCGCACCGCGCTCGCGGACTGGCGGCCGAACATCGGCCGCACCCTGACCGCGCTCGCGGCCTCCGCGGCGTTCCTGGTGGCGGTGCTGGTGATCGTGGTGGTCATCGTCTGCCAGGTGACCGGCCTCGGCTACGGCTGGCTCGACGCCGGCACCCTGGGCACCGCCAACAAGGTGCGCTCGTGGCTCTCGATCCCCACCGTGCTGGGCCTGGGCACGGGGCAGGTGGGCGTCCTCCTGGGGCTCGGCGATCACACCACGGCGATCCTCGCGATCACCCGACCGATCGCCGCCGCGCTCGCCGCCGTCATCGTGCTGCGGATGCTGATCGCCACCCTGTCCGGGCGGATCCACCCGGTGGGCGCGCTGGGCATCTCGATGGCGGCACTCGTCCTGCTGTTCCCGGTGGTGCAGCCCTGGTACCTGCTGTGGGCGGTCGTCCCGCTCGCCGCGTGGGCCACCGCACCCGGCTTCCGGCTCGCCGCCGTCATCGTCTCCAGCGTGATCTCCGTGATGCTCATGCCCAACGGCGGCGAGATCGAGCCGTACGTGATCGCCAAGGCCGCGATGGCGACGGTCGTCATCGTCGCGCTCGCCGTGTACCTGACCTTCGAGCTCCCCCGCCACCGCGAACGGCGACGCCGAACCGGCCGAGTAGTCTGATATCCCGTGCCCGCACTGTCCGCGACCTCCGTCACCAAGAGATTCGGCGACGTCGTCGCCGTCGACGGGCTCGATCTCACGGTGGAGCGCGGCAGCGTTCTCGCCCTGCTCGGCCCCAACGGGGCGGGGAAGACCACCACCGTCGAGCTGTGCGAGGGCTTCGACTCCCCCGACTCCGGCACCGTCGAGGTCCTGGGCCTCGACCCGGTCGCCGACGCCGCGCGCCTCAAACCCCGTATCGGGGTGATGCTGCAGGGCGGCGGCGCCTACCCCGGCGCGAAGACCGGCGAGATGCTGCGCCTCGTGGCCGCCTACGCCGCCAACCCCCTGGACCCCGACTGGCTGCTGTCCACCCTGGGCCTCACCGACGTGGTGAACGTCAGCTACCGCCGTCTCTCCGGCGGGCAGCAGCAGCGGCTGTCCCTGGCGTGCGCGCTGGTGGGCCGCCCCGAGCTGGTGTTCCTCGACGAACCGACCGCGGGCCTCGATGCGCAGGCCCGCCTCCTGGTGTGGGACCTCGTCGCCGCCCTGCGGCGCGACGGCGTCACCGTGCTGCTCACCACCCACCTGCTCGACGAGGCGGAGGCCCTCGCCGACCGGGTCGTCATCATCGACCGCGGCCGCGCGGTGGCCGACGGTACGCCGGACGAGCTCACCCGGGCTGGTGCCGAGCACGAACTGCGGGTGACGGCACCGTCGGGCCTCGATCCCGCGGCCCTGGCTGCCCGCCTGGGCACCGGCTTCACGGCGACGGTCGACCCGGCGGACGCGCACGGCTCCGTCTACGTCATCCGGGGTGACGCCGTGACGCCGGCCGTGATCGCCGACGCGGCGGCGCATTTCGCGGAGCACGGCGCGCTGATGACCGACCTGCGGGTGGGAACGCGGACCCTGCAGGACGTGTTCCTCGACCTGACCGGCCGCGAGCTGAGGGGATGACGTGAGAAGTACCGAGCCCCGATTCGCCCCCGGCACGTTCCTGCCGAACCCGGAGGCGGCGCGCCCGTCCGCGATGCTCGCGGCGCAGACCCGCATGGAGTTCACTCTCCTGCTGCGCAACGGCGAACAGCTGCTGCTGACCATGTTCATCCCGATCGCGCTGCTCGTGGGCTTCGCGATCCTGCCGATCGGCGGCGAGGCCACGCGCATCGACGCGCTCGTCCCGGCCGTGATGGCGGTGGCGGTGATGTCCACGGCGTTCACCGGGCAGGCGATCGCGGTCGGCTTCGACCGGCGCTACGGCGCGCTGAAACGGCTCGGCGCGACCCCGCTGCCGCGGTGGGGCGTGATCGGCGGCAAGACCCTGGCGGTGGTCCTGGTCGTGATCCTGCAGGCCGTGATCCTCGGCGCGATCGGCCTCGCGCTGCACTGGCGGCCGCAGCCGGCCGGGCTGGCGCTGTGGATCCCGATCCTCGCGCTCGGCGTGTTCGCGTTCGCGTCGCTGGGCCTGCTGCTGGGCGGCACGCTCAAGGCGGAGATCGTGCTGGCGCTGGCGAACCTGCTGTGGTTCGTGCTCGGCGCGATCGCCTCGCTCGTGGTGGTGCGCGAGCACGTGCCCGATGCGGTGGTGCTCCTCGCGCGCCTCTCCCCGTCGGGGGCGCTCACCGAATCGCTCACCCGGGCCGCGGCGTCCGGCGGGGTCGACTGGCTCGGTGTGGCCGTGCTCGCGGGCTGGGGCGTCGTGGCCTCCGCGGCGGCGGTGCGCCTGTTCAGGTTCGCCGGTTAACCACTACAGGCCGTAGTAGCTCGTGGGCGCCCACGTACGATGATCGACGTGTACCAGCTCTTCCTGCGCCTCGTCGATCGCCTGCCGCTGCCCGGCGTGAAGGCGCAGCGCCGCTTCGCGCTCGCCGCCCTCCTTGCCCAGGCGCTGATCGCCGTCACCGGATCGGTGGTCCGGGTGACCGGGTCCGGCCTCGGCTGCCCCACCTGGCCCAAGTGCTTCGACGAGTCGCTGGTGCCGATCCCGCAGGACGAGGTCCCGTGGTGGCACCAGGCGATCGAGTTCGGCAACCGGCAGATCGCCGTGTGGATCGTGGTCACCACGTCGATCGCGATCGTGCTGGCCGTCACCCGCGCCCGGCGGCGGCGGGAGGTGCTGGTCTACGCCTGGATCCTGCCGTTCTCCACGTTCGCCCAGGGCATCCTCGGCGGCGTCACCGTGCTCACCGGCCTGCGCTGGTGGGTGGTCGGCGCGCACATGCTGCTCTCCTGCGCCATGGTGTGGCTGGCCGCGACCCTGTACGCCAAGGTCGGCGAACCCGACGACGGCACCGAGCGAGAGGCCGCACCCGCCGGCTCGAGGCGCCTCGCCGCGGTGTCCGCGGTGGTCATGGCATTCGTGCTCGCCGCGGGCGTGGTGGTCACCGCCGCCGGGCCGCACGCGGGCGATCGCACCAACCCCAAGGCCATCGACCGCCTCGACGTCTCCATCCCGCTGCTCACCTCGGTGCACGGCGCGCTGGTCGCCGTGTACGCCGCGATCCTGATCTGGGCGGCCGTGCTGGTGTCCCGCGGACCGTCGAGCGAGGCGGTCCGGCGGCGCGTGAAGATCCTGTTCGTAGTCGTCGGGGCGCAGTCCCTGATCGGCATCGTCCAGTACTTCACCGGCGTGCCCGCGCTGCTGGTGGTGCTGCACGTGGCGGGCGCGATGTCGGTGATCGCCGAGACCGCGATCCTGTACCGGCTGATGGCGGCGCGGGTGCTGCGCGGCTCCGACGTCACTGCGGATAAGCTGGCGGCATGAGTGATCAGGCTCCCGGCACCGTCGTCTCCCGTCTGAAGTCCTTCGCCGCCAAGCACGACGGGGCCACCGCCGTGCTGCAGAACATGGGCGAGGAGGGTGTGCGGATCACCCTCGTCGGCGGCGACGGCGTGATGGGCGATCAGATCGTCGCGAACCCCGCGCAGGCGCGGGACGCCGCCGAGAAGGCCGGCCTGGACACCTCCGAGTGGGACCGCGAGCTGGTCAGCAAGGCGGACACCGCCGCCGGCCACCACAAGCGGATGGCCGGGTACCGGGCGCTCTCGCGCTGATCGAGCGGGAATAGCCCGGCGCGGCGGCGAATTGAACCTCACATGCATGCGATCTCTGTGAGCGAACACGGCGGCCCGGAAGTCCTGACCTACGGCGAGGTCCCGGATCCCGAGCCCGGGCCCGGCCAGGTGCTGGTCCGCACCGCCGCGATCGGGGTCAACTTCATCGATACCTACTTCCGTGCGGGCATGTACCCCACGCCCCTGCCCTACATCCCCGGCCTGGAGGCGTCGGGGACCGTCGTGGCGGTCGGCGACGGGGTGACCGGTCGGGCGGTCGGCGATCGGGTCGCGTGGTCCGACGGTGCCTCCTCCTACGCCGAGCTGGTGGCCGTCCCGGCCGACCGCACCGTCGTGGTGCCGGACGGGGTGGAGCCCGAGGTGGCCGCATCGGTCCTGCTGCAGGGGATGACGGCGCACTACCTGACGCACGACTCGTACCCGGTCCGCCCCGGCGACACCGTGCTGGTGCACGCCGGCGCCGGCGGAACGGGCCTGCTGATCACGCAGATGGCCACGGCGCTCGGCGCCCGGGTGATCACCACCGTCTCGACCGACGAGAAGGAGCAGCTCTCCCGCGATGCGGGCGCTTGGCAGGTGCTGCGCTACTCCGACGACGTCGCCGCCCGGGTCCGGGAGCTCACCGGCGGGGAGGGTGTCGCGGCCGTGTACGACGGCGTCGGCAAGGACACCTTCGAGTCCTCGCTGCAGGCGACCCGGAACCGGGGCGTCGTCGTGCTGTTCGGCGCGGCGTCCGGCCCCGTCCCGCCGTTCGACCTGCAGCGGCTCAACCCGCTCGGATCGTTGTTCGTGCAGCGCCCCACGCTGGCGCACTACGTCGCGACTCCGGAGGAGTTCGCCCGGCGCAGCAGCGCCGTGCTGGACGGCCTGCGCGACGGGTCCCTCAGCTTCCGCGTGGGAGCCACCTACCCGCTGGCCGAAGCGGCGCGGGCACACACGGACCTGCAGGCCCGCCGGACCACCGGCTCGGTGGCGCTGATCCCGTAGAACCCTGTGGTCGTCGCGGCCGGCGTCAGCGCGCGGCGAACTCCGCCAGCCCCGGGCCGCTCACTGGGTCGCCGACGGCAGCATCAGGTCCGATCCGGCGTAGAACGCGGCGACGTGCTCGAGCACCGGCGCGGGGTGCGCGCGCGTGATGCCGAGCGGGCGGCGGATGTCCTCGCCGTGCACCACGATCTCCCCGAGCATCGCCGCGACGGGGATCGGTGCCTTGGTGCGGCTGGTCCGCGTGCCGCGGAAGTACCGCACCGTGTCGGCAGGACCGTCACCCAGGCGCTTCGCGAGCCGCTGCGCGACGTTGGCATCGAAGTCGAATCGGTTGCGCAGGACCCCGGTGAACCAGACCACGGGATTGTCGGACGCCCCGGCGGTGAGATGGGCCAGGACCTCACGCACCGTCAGGCCCGCGCAGAGCGACGGCGTGCCCCACTGCTCGTCCGTGAGCGCGGCGAGATCCTCGGCGAGCGCGGCGCGCTCGGCGAAGATCAGTGGCCAGAGGTCGCGCTAGGAGGCAGCCATCATCAGTGACCGAGCAGCTGCCAGACGGTGCTGTAGTTGAGGATCGAATCCACCGAGAGCGCGCAGAACAACAGCGCCAGGTAGTTGTTCGACTGCAGGAACACCTTGAGCGGCTTGATCTCCTGGCCCGCCTTGGTCTGCGTGTACAGCCTGTGCACCGCGTACAGGAACCATCCGCCGCAGAGCACCGCGGCGATCGCGTACACGAGCCCGGCAGCGGGGATCAGCACGAGGGTGGTGATCACGGTGGCCCAGGTGTACCAGACCATCTGCCGCGCGACGGTGGTCTCCGGTGCCACGACCGGCAGCATGGGCACGCCGGCCGCCTTGTAGTCCTCGCGGTAGCGCATCGCCAGCGCCCAGGTGTGCGGCGGCGTCCAGAAGAAGATCACCAGGAACAGCACGATCGCGGGCCACGCGACGGTGCCCGTCGCCGCGGC
The DNA here is from genome assembly GCA_040391845.1 of Tsukamurella paurometabola. Taxonomy (GTDB): domain Bacteria; phylum Actinomycetota; class Actinomycetes; order Mycobacteriales; family Mycobacteriaceae; genus Tsukamurella; species Tsukamurella paurometabola_B. The sequence continues at coordinate 30,040 of JBEBXD010000039.1, forward strand.
CCAGCCCACCAGGGTTGGCATGCAGCCCGCGGCGCCGCCCCACACCACGTTCTGCGAGGTGCGGCGCTTGAGCAGCATGGTGTACACGAACAGGTAGAAGGCGATGGTGACCAGCACCAGCACCGCGGCCAGCACGTTCGCCATCAGCGACAGCCACGCGAAGGAGGCCGCCGCGAGCACGAGACCGAAGATCAACGCGTGCCGGACGGGCACGGCGTGCCGCGCGAGCGGGCGCCGCTCGGTGCGCTTCATCTTCTGATCGATGTCGGCGTCCGCGACCATGTTCAGTGTGTTCGCGGACGCGGCGCCGAGCCAACCGCCGAACAGGGTGGACAGGATGAGCGGGAGGTTCACGTGGCCGCGGTCCGCCAGCAGCATCACCGGGATGGTGGCCACCAGCAGCAGCTCGATCACCTTGGGCTTGGTGAGCGCGATGTACGCGAGCACCGTCTGCCAGGCGCGGCCCGAGAACGAGGCGGGAACGTCGGCGGCCGCCGAGCGAGCGCCCCGGGTATCGGTCCCGTGCCCGCCCTTGAAAACCATCGTGTGCCGCACTCTCTCCTGACGGGTCCGGGCGCAGCCGGACGAAGCTCCTCCCCGGCCGGGGCTGACCGACCGCGGGCGGTGGGACGAAGATCCCGCCGCGGGTCCGCGACCGGCGCCGACCCCTCACTACTACGGCCCATGGTAGTCCCCCACTCCTGCCCGGCCGAATCGGGTTCGGCACCGCGAACGGGCACGGCGGGACCGGGCGGGGTTACCCCGGGAGTTTTCGCTGACCGTGCGCCGCCGCCGAGTAGGGTTGACACTTGAGCACGCACCCCCACACGAGCAGGAGAGTCCGTCAGCCGTGACCAGCAGCGCCGAGATCAAGACCCTCACCACCCCGCACCACCCCGCCGATTGGACCGATCTCGACACGCGCGCGGTGGACACCGCACGGGTGCTGGCGGCCGATGCGGTGCAGAAGGTGGGCAGCGGCCACCCCGGAACCGCCATGAGCCTCGCACCCCTGGCGTACACCCTGTTCCAGAAGATCATGGTGCACGACCCGTCGGACACCCACTGGATCGGGCGCGACCGGTTCGTGCTGTCCTGCGGCCACTCCAGCCTCACCCTGTACCTGCAGCTCTACCTGGGCGGCTTCGGCCTCCAGCTGAGCGATATCGAAGCGCTCCGCACCGAGGGGTCGCTGACCCCCGGGCACCCCGAGTACGGGCACACCACCGGCGTCGAGATCACCACCGGCCCGCTCGGGCAGGGCCTCGCCTCCGCGGTGGGCATGTCCATGGCCTCGCGCTACGAGCGCGGCCTGTTCGATCCGGACGCCGCCCCGGGCGAGAGCCCGTTCGACCACTTCATCTACGTCATCGCGTCCGACGGCGACATGGAGGAGGGCGTCACCTCCGAGGCCTCCTCGCTGGCCGGCACGCAGCAGCTGGGCAACCTCATCCTGTTCTACGACGACAACAAGATCTCGATCGAGCACAACACCGACATCGCCCTCTCGGAGGACGTCGCGAAGCGGTACGAGGCGTACGGCTGGCACGTCCAGTACGTCGAGGGCGGCGAGAACGTGACCGCGATCGAGGAGGCCACCGCCGCCGCGAAGGCCGTCACCGACAAGCCGTCGATCATCATCGTGCGCACCATCATCGGGTTCCCCGCGCCGACCAAGATGAACACGGGCGGCGTCCACGGCTCGGCCCTGGGCGACGAGGAGGTGGCCAAGGTCAAGGAGATCCTCGGCTTCGACCCGGCGAAGAACTTCGACGTCGCTCCCGAGGTGATCGCCCACGCCCGTGAGCTGATCAAGCGCGGCGCAGCCGCACACGAGGAGTGGAACGCCCGCTTCGACGCCTGGGCGGCGGCGAACGCGGATCGCAAGGCGCTGCTCGACAGGCTCGAGGCGCGCACGCTCCCCGACGGCTGGGACGCCGAGCTGCCCACCTGGGCGGTGGGCGACAAGGCACTGGCGACCCGCGCCGCGTCGGGCGCCTTCCTCGCGGCCGCCGGGCAGACCCTGCCCGAACTGTGGGGCGGCTCCGCCGATCTCGCCGGATCGAACAACACCACCATCAAGGGCGCCGATTCGTTCGGCCCCACGTCGATCTCGACCGACGACTGGAACGCGCAGCCCTACGGCCGCACTCTGCACTTCGGCATCCGCGAGCACGCGATGGGCTCGATTCTCAACGGCATCGTGCTGCACGGTCCGACCCGCGCGTACGGCGGCACGTTCCTGCAGTTCGCGGACTACATGCGCCCGGCGGTCCGCCTCGCCGCGCTCATGGACATCGATCCGATCTACGTGTGGACCCACGATTCCATCGGTCTCGGCGAGGACGGCCCCACGCACCAGCCGGTCGAGCACCTCGCCGCGCTGCGCGCCATTCCGGGCCTGAACGTGGTCCGCCCCGCGGACGCGAACGAGACCGTCGCCGCGTGGAAGGCGACCCTCGAGCGCACCGGCGGCAACGGCCCCACCGGCCTGATCCTCACCCGTCAGGGCGTGCCGATCCTGCCCGGCACGTCCGCCGAGGGCGTCGCGCGCGGCGGGTACGTCCTCAAGGAGGCCGACGGCGGGTCCCCCGACGTGCTGCTGATCGGTACGGGCTCGGAGGTCCAGTTGGCCGTGGAGGCCGCGGATCTGCTGGCCGCCAAGGGGATCAAGGCCCGGGTCGTCTCGATGCCGTCGATCGAGTGGTTCCACGCGCAGGACCGGGACTACCAGGACAGCGTGCTGCCGCCCGCCGTCAAGGCCCGCGTCGCGGTGGAGGCCGGTATCGCCCAGTCGTGGTGGCGGATCGTCGGCGACGCCGGCGAGGTCGTCTCGCTGGAGCACTTCGGCGAGTCCGCCTCCGACAAGGTCCTGTTCACCAAGTACGGATTCACCGGCGAGAACGTGGCCCAGAAGGCCGAGCAGTCCCTCGCCAACCTGAAGGGATAACCACAACCATGGCTCAGAACCCGAATCTCGCTGCACTGTACGAGGCCGGCGTGTCCGTCTGGCTCGACGACCTCTCCCGCAGCCTCATCCAGTCCGGAAAGCTCAAGGAGCTCACCGAGACCGACTCCGTCACGGGCGTGACGACCAACCCGTCGATCTTCCAGGGCGCCCTGTCCAAGGGCACGGACTACGACTCCCAGGTCGCCGAGCTCGCCGGCCGCGGCGCCGGTGTCGACGAGACCATCCGCACCGTGACCACCGACGACGTGCGCGCGGCGTGCGACGTGATGGCACCGGTCTTCGAGAGCACCGGCGGCGTCGACGGGCGCGTGTCGATCGAGGTCGACCCGCGGCTCGCGCACGATACGGACGGCACCGTCGCCCAGGCCCTGGAACTGCACCGGATCGTGGACCGCCCGAACGTGCTCATCAAGATCCCCGCGACGCTCGCCGGCCTGCCCGCGATCACGCGCGTGATCGCCGAGGGCGTCTCCGTGAACGTGACGCTGATCTTCTCGGTGGAGCGCCACCGCCAGGTGATGGACGCCTACCTCGACGGCCTCGAGGCGGCGGCGAAGGCCGGCAAGGACGTGGGCGGGATCTACTCCGTCGCTTCGTTCTTCGTCTCCCGCGTGGACACCGAGATCGACAAGCGGCTCGATGCGATCGGCACCGACGCCGCGCTCGCACTGCGCGGCAGGGCCGGGCTGGCGAACGCGCGGCTCGCGTACGCCGCGTACGAGGAGGTGTTCGGCGGCGCCCGTTTCGCGGCGATCGACGGCGCGAACGTGCAGCGCCCGCTGTGGGCCTCGACCGGTGTGAAGAACCCCGCCTACCCGGACACCCTGTACGTCGCCGGCCTGATCGCGCCGAACACCGTCAACACCATGCCCGGCGCCACCATGGAGGCCTTCGCCGACCACGGCGAGGTCACCGACGGCACCATCCTGGGCCGGGCCGAGGACTCCGCGCAGGTCTTCGCCGACCTCGAGGGCGCGGGCGTGGACCTGTCCGACGTGTTCGACGTGCTCGAACGCGAGGGCGTGGAGAAGTTCGAACAGGCCTGGCAGCAGTTGCTGGACGCGACCTCCGAGCAGCTCACGACGCGGGCCTAGCGCCTGTGATGCCCGGCAATCCCCTCAGGGACCCGAAGGACCGCCGCCTGCCGATGATCGCGGGGCCGTCGTCGCTCGTGATCTTCGGCGTCACCGGCGATCTGTCCCGGCGCAAGCTGATGCCCGCGGTGTACGACCTCGCGAACCGCGGACTGCTGCCGCCGGGCTTCGCGCTGGTGGGTTTCGGCCGCCGACCGTGGACGGATGAGGACTTCGCGGCGAAGGTCCGTGAGGCCGCGAAAGCACACTCGCGCACCGAGTTCCGTGAGGACGTGTGGGAGCGGCTGGCGGAGGGGATCCGGTTCGTCCAGGGCGCGTTCGACGACGACGACTCCTTCGACCGGCTCGCAGCGGCACTGGGCGAGCTGGACCGGGACCGCGGCACCGGCGGGAACACCGCCTTCTACCTCTCGATCCCGCCCGACGCCTTTCCGACGGTGTGCGAGCAGCTCAAGCGGTCGGGCCTGTCCGATCAGTCACAGGGTTGGCGAAGGGTGGTGATCGAGAAGCCGTTCGGGCACGACCTGGAGTCCGCGCAGCGGCTCAACGCAGTGGTCAACGACGTGTTCCCGGAGCAGTCGGTGTTCCGCATCGACCACTACCTGGGCAAGGAGACGGTGCAGAACATCCTGGCGCTGCGCTTCGCGAACCAGCTGTTCGAGCCCACCTGGAACAGCCACTACGTGGACAGCGTGCAGATCACCATGGCCGAGGACATCGGCCTCGGCGGCCGCGCCGGTTACTACGACGGCATCGGCGCCGCGCGGGACGTGATCCAGAACCACCTGCTGCAGCTCATGGCGCTGGTCGCGATGGAGGAGCCCACGAGCTTCCAGCCCGCGGAGCTGCAGGCGGAGAAGATCAAGGTGCTCTCGGCCGCCTCGCCGGTCGAGCCGCTGGCCGAGACCTCCGCGCGCGGCCAGTACGGGCCGGGCTGGCAGGGCAGCGAGAAGGTCGTCGGCCTGTTGCAGGAGGAGGGCTTCAGCGAATCCTCCACCACCGAGACCTACGCCGCCATCACCGTGGAGATCGCCTCCCGCCGGTGGGCGGGTGTGCCGTTCTACCTGCGTACCGGCAAACGGCTGGGCCGCCGGGTCACCGAGATCGCGTTGATGTTCAAGCGCGCGCCGCACCTTCCGTTCGACGACACGATGACCGAGGAGCTGGGCCAGAACGCACTCGTCATCCGCGTCCAGCCCGACGAGGGCGTCACCCTCCGGTTCGGGTCCAAGGTCCCGGGCAGCTCGATGGAGGTCCGCGACGTCAACATGGACTTCACCTACGGCGAGGCCTTCACCGTCAGTTCGCCCGAGGCCTACGAGCGGTTGATCCTCGACGTACTGCTGGGCGAGCCGTCACTGTTCCCCGTGAACGCCGAAGTCGAATTGTCCTGGAAGATCCTCGATCCGGTGCTCGCCCTCTGGGCGGAGGGCGGGCGGCCCGAGGAGTACGAGTCGGGGTCGTGGGGTCCCGCGTCGGCGGACGAGATGCTCGCCCGCACCGGAAGGACGTGGCGCCGACCATGATCATCGACCTACCGGACACCTCCACCCAGGACGTCTCGAAGCAGCTCGTCCGCGTCCGCGAGTCGGGCGGCGCCGTCACGCTGGGCCGCGTCCTCACGCTCATCATCTCCGCGGAGGAGGGCGAGCCCACCGAGAGCGCGATCGAGGCCACCAACGCCGCGTCGCGCGAGCACCCGTGCCGCGTGATCGTGGTGGCGCGCGGGCCCCGCGCCGAGCGGACGCGGCTGGACGCCCAGATCCGCGTGGGCGGCGACGCCGGCGCCTCGGAGGTGGTCGTCCTGCGCCTGTTCGGCGAGCTCGCCGACCACGGCGCCTCCGTCGTCGTGCCGTTCCTGCTTCCCGACACCCCCGTCGTCGCCTGGTGGCCGGGCGCGGCACCCGCGGTGCCGGCCGCCGACAAGGTGGGCGCGCTCGCGACGCGGCGGATCACCGACGCCACCGCCTCCGACGATCCGGTGGCCGTGCTCGAGCGGCGCCTGGCGGGTTTCACCCCGGGCGACTCCGATCTGGCGTGGTCGCGCATCACACCGTGGCGGGCGCTCCTCGCGTCCGCGTTGGATCAGGCCCCGTTCGAGGCGATCACGTCCGCCGTGGTGACGGGGCCGTCGAACAGCCCGGGCATCGACCTGCTGGCGGGGTGGCTGCGGGCCCAGCTCGGGGTCCCCGTGCTGCGCCGGGCGGGCAGCTTCGAGGTGCAGCTGGACCGCGCGAGCGGCCCGCTGCGGCTCGAGTTCGACCAGAACTCGACGGCGGTGCTGGTCCGCCCCGGCCAGCCCGACGGTCGCGTCGCGATCCGCCGGCGGGATGTGGCCGACTGCCTCGCGGAGGAACTGCGCCGCCTGGACGACGACGACATCTACTTCACGGCGTTGGACGGAGTCTCCGACGTGGACCGATCGGAGATGCCCTGATGACCGAATCCCCCGCCACCGTGCGTGTTTTCGACGATGCCGCCGCCCTGGTCGCCGCTGCGGCGGACGATCTCGTCGCCGTGATCGCGCAGGCGCAGGCCGAGCGGGGCTTCGCGTCGATCGTGCTGACCGGCGGCACCAACGGCAACGCGCTCTCGGCGGCGTTGCGGGACAAGCCGATCGACTGGTCGAACGTCGACGTGTTCTTCGGGGACGAGCGGTTCGTGGCCGGCGACGATCCCGACCGGAACGTGCTGCAGGCCGAGGACGCCCTCCTCGCGCACGTACCGATCCCGGACGCGAACATCTACCGGTACCCGGCCTCGGACGAGTTCAGCGGCGACGGTGACCTGGCCGCGCGCGTGTACGCGAAACGCCTGGCGGACAACGCGGCGGAGCGCGGTAACGCGGTGGCGGCGGGCGGCGGCACGGTGCCGCGGTTCGACGTGCACCTGCTGGGCATGGGCGGCGAGGGGCACATCAATTCGCTGTTCCCGCACACGGATGCGGTCCGCGAGGAGCAGGCCACGGTGGTGTCCGTGCGCGAGTCCCCCAAGCCGCCTCCGCGGCGGCTCACGCTGACGCTACCCGCGGTGGCCGCGGCGCGGCGGGTGTGGTTCCTGGTGTCCGGCGCCGACACGGCGGAGGCGGTCGCCGGCGGCGTCGGCGGGGCCGCTCCCGAGGACTGGCCGTG
>JBEBXD010000040.1:0-36969 GCA_040391845.1 Tsukamurella paurometabola
GTGACCGTCATCCGGCAGTAGGCGAGGTTCTCCGCCGCTCGTTGTTCGAACAACATTCCGGCGACGTCCCGCTCCCGCCCGCACGCACCGGCGAGACCCGGGGGTATCAATTCCCCAGGTACAGCCTGTAATGCGGTAGGTAGCGCCATATCTTCATGCTACGCCTGCATTTGCGATAGCGCCATATGATTCGAACATGGGCTTCACAGCCGCGCGAGCAGAGCCGAGGATCGGGGCCCGGCCGTACCGAAGACTCCGGTCGAGGGCGATCTCACGGAACCGCACACAGTCCGAGGGCCCCGCGATAGCGGCACAGCGCGGCGGCCCACCGCACTCGGGGCCGACAACGCCCTTGCCGGCACCGTCGGACCTACTAGCCGGCGGTGACGCTGTTGGCGGGGTCCAGCATCGGAACGTCCAGCGCCACAGCGGGAACGCCGAAGGCGTCCACGAGCGACTCCGCGATCGGGCGCGCCTTCGCGCACAGCTCGTTCACGCCGCGGCGGATCGCCTTCGCGCGTTCCACGGAGACGTGCCGGTGCATGAGGTACCAACCCAGATCGCGTTCGAGCAGCGAGAAGACGTACAGGTTGCGCATCAGCTTGAGCGCGTCGCGGGTCTCGCGGTCGGTGACGTCGGTGATCGCATCGACGAAGGCCTCCAGCACGATCCGCTCGATGTGCGCATCGCCCACCTTGACCAGGTGATCCTGGGTCTGCGTGAACACCTCGAGCGCGTCCTCGTCCGGCTCGTTGGCGCGGCGCAGACGCGCGGCGGCGGTGCGCAGCAGGTGGTCCTCCCGGTTGCGCAGCAGTCGCAGCTGCGTGCCGGGGTGGGTGAGCTCGCTCTCCTCGGTGTCCTCGTTCGAGTCGTCGAGCAGCGTCTGCACCACCTGGCGTGCGGCGGTCTTCTCCAGCACCACGTCCTTGGCCATGTTCGCCACGAACCGGACCCAGCCCACGGCGTCGAGGCCCTGCACGTCGCCGGCGTAGGCCGTGAGCTGCTCCTTGGCGACCAGCTGGGTGAGCACCAGGTTGTCGCCCTCGAAGGTGGTGAACACGTCGATGTCGCCGCGCAGCAACGGGAGCCGGTTCTCCGAGAGGTAGCCGGCGCCGCCGCAGGCCTCACGGGCCGCGCTGATCGCGTCCGAGGCGAGGCGGGTGTGCCCGGCCTTGATCGCCGCGGCCTTGCCCTCGATCTCGCGGGCGTAGTCGGCGTCGACGGAGTCGGGATCGCCGGTCTGCAGTTCGTGCAGCTCCGCTGTGAGCTCGTTCTGCGCGAGGGCGAAGGCGTAGGCGCGCGCCACCAGCGGCAGCAGCCGGCGCTGATGGGTGCGGTAGTCCAGCAGCAGCAGCTCGCTGCCGCCCTCCGGGGCGTCGAACTGCCGGCGCACCAGCGCGTACTTGGTGGCCAGCGTGATGCCGAGCCTCCCCGCCGCGCCGGCCGCGGCGCCCACCGTGACGCGGCCGCGGATCAGCGTGCCCAGCATGGTGAAGAAACGCTTGTTATCGGATTCGATGGGGCTGGAATAGGTTCCGTCCTCCGCCACGTCCGCGTACCGGTTCAGCAGCTCGCGCCGGGGGATGCGCACGTGGTCGAACACGATGCGGCCGTTGTCCACCCCGGGCAGCCCGCCCTTGTAGCCGCAATCGGAGGTGGTCACGCCCGGAAGGTCGTCCCCGTTCTCGTCGCGGATCGGCACCACGAAGCAGTGCACGCCGCGGCCGGCGGGCTCCTCGCCCGGCCCGCCTGTGATCAGCTGCGCGAACACCGAGGCGTAGCGCGCGTGCTGCGCGGCGCCGCCGATGTAGTCCTTGCGCGAACTGGAAGTGGGGGAGTGGATCTCGAACTCGTCGGTCTCCGGGATGTAGGTGGCGGTGGTCTCCAGCTCCTGCACGTTGGAGCCGTGGCCCGTCTCGGTCATCGCGAAGCAGCCGAGCACGTCCAGATCGATCAGGCCCTTGACGTAGGTGTCGTGGTGGTACTGCGTGCCCAGGTTCTCGACGGCCCCGCCGAACAGGCCCCACTGCACGCCCGCCTTGACCATGAGGGAGAGGTCCCCGTAGCCGAGCGTCTCGATGGCGGTCACGGCGCCGCCCACGTCGCCGGTGCCGCCGTGCTCGGGCCGGAAGCCGTCCGCCGGGAAGCCCAGCGGCACCATGTCCTTCATCTGCGTGAGCATCAGCTCGCGGTACTCGTCCAGGCTCAGGCCGGTCTTCGGGACCACCGCCCCGTTCTGGATCTGCTCGCGCACCGTCTCCCGGGTGGCGGCCCACCGGCCGTCCAGGATGGCGCGCAGCGCTGCGGTCAGTTCGGGCGACGGTGCCGGATTCGTCATGAATCCGACCCTACCGGCAGGTAACGGTGTCTGCGCCGATTCGCAGCTCGCTCAGGAAGGGGACGGCTCTGCTATCCGGTGACGATCCAGTCTGACCAGGGATTGCGTGGGTCTACGCGATGCGAACCTGGCGCGAGGACGTCGATGAGCCCGATCTCCAGGCCGCGCGATCCTCCCCAGAACAGCTGCGCCGGATTGGCGGCGCAGCGCACTCCACCGGGGACGGCGAACGGCTTGTAGTCAGGGAGGTAGCTCGCGCATACCTGATGCACGGTGAGGCGGCGCGCCGCATGTGCGGATGGGATCACCAGCCCCGTGCCAACAAGGACGATGAGCGCGCTGGCGAGAAGTCGTTTCATGACTATGACTCTCGCTTCGGGAGGACGGCACGTCTATCCTCCGAACGGAGGAATCCCCGACGTGGAGCAGGATCCGTTGTGAATCCGTTGTCACCGAGGCGCCGCGGTCCCCCGCGTGCCGGAGGACTCCCAGGCCCGGCGCCGCGCACCGTCGGGATCGTCCTCGACGCGCGGCTGTGCCGCGAGGATCCGCGTGCGGCGGGAGGCACCGTCGTACGCGGGCCAGGAGGGCCCCGGCTCGCCGGTCCTCGCGAACGCCAGCCAGTGGTCCTGCACCAGCGTCTCGACGCTGCGGGCGGTGCGGCGGTCGCCGGCCGCGAGGACGCCGGCGCGGCCGCTGAACGCGCCGAACACGGAGAGCAGCTCGGTGGCGTGCGTGGCGCCCACGCGCGCCAGCCGGAACGCGGTGGGCACGTAGTCGTAGCGGTACATGAACGTGGGCGCGAACCGGCTGTGCGCCTCCGCGATCGGCACGGACGGGGCCCAGAACTCGTGATCGCCGAACAGCCGCCGCCACGCCGTCCTCCCGGGGAAGCCGGGATACGCGGCGCCGATCCCCGCGACCTCCTCGGGCGTCCCGCCCAGAACGCGGGCCATCACGTCGACGGGCGGTTCGGCGAGCTCCCCGGATCGGGTGAACATCGTGCCCTCGTCCCGGTTGGTGCCGATGATGAGCGGCACCCGCGCGCCCCGCCCGGCCGCGATCGCCGCGAGCGGATCCTCCGGCAGGAAGTCACCGTCGACGACGGGGCCGTAGGGGACCACGCCCGGCTGCTCCCGCTCCATTCGGCGCATCATGCGGTGACCGGCACGGGATACCAGCATGGCATCGGTCTCCAGTTGTGATGCCCCGCCGAGCATTTCGAGGAACACGCGACTCCGCGCCCGCGCGAGATCCAGGTCCGTCGTGAGGCCGGGGGCGGAGCTCTGCGCGATGGCGCGGTGGAACAGTCCGCGTGCGGCGGGCGTGGCCAGCAGGGTGGTGACGGCGTTGCCGCCGGCGCTCTCGCCGAACACGGTGACGCAGTTCGGGTCGCCGCCGAACGCGGCGATGTTGCGCTGCACCCACTGCAGGGCGGCGACCTGATCGCGCAGTCCCAGGTTGCCGTCGATCGGCCGCTCGTCCGTGGAGAACTCGGTGAGGTCCAGGTAGCCGAGGGCGCCGAGCCGGTAGTTGATCGAGACGAACACCACATCGCCCCGCTCGGCCAGGGAGTTGCCGTAGTACAGCGGCGTCGCCGAGCTGCCCATGAGGTACGCGCCGCCGTGGATGAACACCATCACCGGGCGCGGCGCCGCCGCACCCGCGGCGGCGTCCGCCGGCGCGACCACGTTCAGCGTGAGGCAGTCCTCGCTGGTCGGCTGGTACTTGCGCAGCCCGACGGGCGTGTTCTTGGGATGTTGCACGGCGGCATTGCGGAAATCGTCCGCGTCCCGGACCCCCGACCACGACGGTGCCGGGCGCGGCGCCCGCCAGCGCAGCCCGCCGACCGGCGGCTCCGCGAACGGGATGCCCCGCCACGTGAGGACGCCTCCGCGCCGCACTCCGCGCAGAGCGCCCGATTCGACCTCCACGACGGTGTTCACACGTCGAGTATGCCCGTGCGCCGGCGGAGTGCGCGGGCGGAGTGCGCGGGCGGCGGCGGTCAATGCCGCGAGGCCGTGAACTCCTCCCATGCCCTGCGGATCTCGGGGGAGGGGTCGTAGACGATGCGGTTGCGGTCGTCGATCACCAGCGTCGCCCGGGAGGTGCCGTTGTACTGCGGCCACTCCCCGGCGGGACGGCCCGTGCGGGCGAAGGTGATCCAGTCGCGCTGCATCGAATCGGACACCCGCATCGCGGTCCGCCGGTCGCCGAGCGCGCCGAGGACCCAGCCGGTGGTCCCGTGGTACACGCCGAACACCGCCATCAGCTCGCTCGCGTGCGTGGCGCCGTAGCCCAAGAGGTCCAGCGTCTTCGGGGCGAAGTCGTAGCGGTAGAAGTACGTGGGTGCGTGCTTCGCGTGGGCCGAGGCGATCCGCAGCGACGGTGCCCAGAACATGAAGTCGCCGATGATCCGGTTCAGCGATCCGACGCCGGGGAAGGACGGGTACGCCGCGGCGAGCGCGGCGAACCGCTCCGGGCCGGCGCCGAGGGTGTGCGCGGCCCGCTCCGCCGAGGGCCTGCCCATCCCGGGCATCTTCGTGAACAGCGTGGCCTCGGCGCGGTTGGTGCCGATGATGAGCGGAACGTCGGCGCCCCGCCCGGCCGCGATCGCCGCCCCCGGGTCCTCCGGCAGGTAGTCACCGTCGACCGTGGGGCCGTACGGGATCACCCCGAGCTGCTCCCGGTTGAGCTCGCCCATCAGGCGGTTCCCGGTGCGCCCCAACTCCTCCGAGCTCGCCGTGTCGATGGCCTCCGGCCCGCCGAGCATCTCCACGAACCGCTTGCCCCACCCGCGCGCGGTCACGGCGTCCACGGTGAGCCCCGGCGCCGAGCTCTCCGCGATGGCGCGGTGGAACAGTCCGCGTGCGGCGGGCGTGGCCAGCAGGGTGGTGACGGCGTTGCCGCCGGCGCTCTCGCCGAACACGGTGACGCAGTTCGGGTCGCCGCCGAACGCGGCGATGTTGCGCTGCACCCACTGCAGGGCGGCGACCTGATCGCGCAGTCCCAGGTTGCCGTCGATCGGCCGCTCGTCCGTGGAGAACTCGGTGAGGTCCAGGTAGCCGAGGGCGCCGAGCCGGTAGTTGATCGAGACGAACACCACGTCGCCTCGCTCGGCCAGGGAGTTGCCGTAGTACAGCGGCGTCGCCGAGCTGCCCATCAGGTACGCGCCGCCGTGGATGAACACCATCACCGGGCGCGGCGCGGCGGCCGGCCGCGAGGGCACGACCACGTTCAGCGTGAGGCAGTCCTCGCTGGTCGGCTGGTACTCGCGGAAGCCGACCAGCGTGTACTTCTTGTTCTGCGGGGCGGCGGCGCTGAACTCCGTCGAGGCCCGCACGCCCTCCCACGGCCGCACCGGCTGCGGCGCGCGGTAGCGCAGCGGGCCCACGGGCGGCTGCGCGTAGGGGATGCCGCGGTACGCGTGCACCGCGCCCTGATCGCGGCCGGAGATCTCGCCACTGTCGATACGCGTCCGCGGACCGTCGGTCATGTTCAGCCTTCCTCGTTCCCGGCCGGGGGCCCCGTCTCCGAGTCCACCGCCGTGACCAGGGCCGCGATATCGCGCTCGAAGGCGCGGACGATGGGCCACGGGTCGGGCACCTGCTTCTTGCAGGCGATCACACCGATGTTCAGTGTGCCCTCCTGCGAGAAGACCGTCACGTTGAGGCCCGCGCCGTGGAACACCGGGCCCAGCGGATACATCGAATGGATCCGCGCGCCCAGGAAGTAGAGCGGGATGTCCGGGCCTGGCACGTTGGAGATCACCAGGTTGTAGACAACGGGGTGCAGCTCGGGCAGGTTCTTGTCGCCGTAGATCCGCGCGCCCACCGCCATGACCGACGCAGGGGCGAACTGCGCCCAGGAGCGCAGCAGGTTGTCGTCCAGCTCGCCGTGGTGCTCCTTGGACGTGGCGACCCGCTCCCGGATCGCCTCCAGCCGCCCGACGGGGGAGTCGACGTCCGTGGTCATCCGCGTGAACATGCCGGTCACCTTGTTCGTGCCCTCGGTGAGCGTCGCGCCGATCTCGGCCTCGTGCACCGAGACCGGGATCATCGCCACCAGCGGCTGTTCCGGCAGTTCCCCGCGGTCGTGCAGGAACTCGCGCATCGCGCCGGAGCAGGCCGCCAGCACCACGTCGTTGACCTTCACCCCGAAGTGGTCCTTGATCCTCTTGACGTCCGCCAGCGGGACCGAGGCGAAGGCGATCGCACGGTGGCCGGTGATCGCGCCGTTGAGCGAGGTGCGGGGCGCGCTGAACGGGGCGGGCATCGCCGCGCCGCGCCGCGACCGCGTCCACCAGCGGACCGGCACCGGCAGGGTCCTGGGGAGGAGCGTCACCAGCGACAGCGGCCGGAGCAGGACGTTCTTCGCGCCATCGGCGGCGAGGGCGAGCAGCGGCGCGCCACCCGTCGACTTGCCCACCATCGCGGGGTCGAGCGCAGGCGGCTCCGGGGTCAGCGAGCACAGCTGGGCCATCAGGCCCGCGCCCGTCACGCCGTCGACGCCGGCGTGGTGCATGCGCATCATGATCGCGATCTTCCCGTCCGCGAGTCCCTCCATGACCCACATCTCCCACAGCGGCTTGCTGCGGTCCAGGGGCAGGCCCGCGATGTGGGCGCACAGCTCCGCCAGTTCCTCCCGCCCGCCGGGCGCGGGGACGGCGACGCGGTGCACGTGCGCCTCGATGTCGAACGACTCGTCCTCCACCCATACGGGGTGGTCCAGGTTCACCACGGAGTCGTGCAGCTTGCGCCGGAACGCGGGCATGGCCGTGATCCGCCGGGCCAGCTCGGCCCGGAGGTCCTCGAACCGGTACCCGCCCTCGACGGTGTCGGGGTCCAGTTCGAGGATCCCGCTCACGTGCATCAGCTGGGACCGCGACTCCAGGTACAGGAAGGAGGCGTCCAGCCCGCTCAGTCGTTCCATCGCTCTCTCCTCCGCGGCGCACGGCGGCCCCCGAAGTGGAACCTGTTCCACTATAGGTGGTCGGCGGTGTCAGTGGGCGCGGTCCACGATGCGAGCGCGGCGGCGCTGCGGTGGTAGTCGATGCGTCCCTCGGCGATGCCGACGACGAGGTCGTACGCCGGGTCCTCCGGTGCGTGCAGCGCCACACCGTTGAGGCCGTAGAACACCACCGTCGCCAGCCAGCCCAGGCGCTTGTTGCCGTCGACGAGCGGGTGATTGCGGACGATCGACTCGAGGAGCGCGGCGGCCTTCTCGTCGAGCGTCGGATACGCGTCGTCGCCGAACACGGAGGTGCGCGGGCGCATCGCCGCGGCCTCGAGCAGGCCCGCGTCGCGGGCCGCCGGCAGTCCGGCCTCCACTGCGATCGCCAGGAGCAGCTCGAGATCGAGGTGGACCGTCATCGAGCGGTCACTGTGCGAGCCGGTCGAGCAACGGTCCGTACTTCGCTACTGCGTCGCGCGTCAGGCGCCGGACCTGCGTCTCGCGATCGATCTGCGCGGACTTCTCGCGGATGGCGCGCACCGCCGCCTCCTGCTTGCTCACGCCCTCGGCCTCGGCGAGCGCGGTGAGCGCTGCGTCGTCGTCGTCGGTGAGGCGGAGTGTCATGGCCATGACCCCAGCGTACGCGTCGTGGTACCACAGTGGTATCGAGTTTCGGCCGCCTGTACGGGCGCGTTCCGCCACTTCTCCTACACCCTGTAGTTGACGATTTGCCTCCGCCTGCGACACTGGAGGTCGTGAGTTCCCCCTCTACCCCCGGTAACGTGCCCGGTAGTGACACCGCGGCACCGGCCAGCGCGGCACTGTTCGAGCGCGCCGCCCGCTCCATCCCCGGCGGGGTGAACTCCCCGGTGCGCGCCTTTTCCGCCGTCGGCGGCACCCCGCGGTTCATCACCCGCGCTCAGGGTTCGCGGCTCACCGACGCGGACGGCAACAGCTACGTGGACCTGGTCTCCAGTTGGGGACCGATGATCCTCGGCCACGCCCACCCCGCCGTCGTCGACGCCGTGCAGCGCGCCGCCACTACGGGCCTGAGCTTCGGCGCGCCCACCGAGGCGGAGGTCGAGCTCGCCGAGGAGATCATCGCCCGCGTCGCCCCCGTCGAGCGCATCCGCCTCGTCAACTCCGGCACCGAGGCCACCATGAGCGCCGTGCGCCTGGCCCGCGGCGTCACGGGCCGCGCCAAGATCATCAAGTTCGCCGGCTGCTACCACGGCCACGTCGACGCCCTCCTCGCGGACGCCGGCTCCGGCGTCGCCACCCTCGGCCTGCCCACCAGCCCCGGCGTCACCGGAGCCCAGGCGCAGGACACCGTGGTCCTGCCCTACAACGACCTGGACGCCGTCCGTGGCGCCTTCGCCCAGTACCCCGGCCAGATCGCCGCCGTGATCACCGAGGCCGCCGCCGGCAACATGGGCGCCGTCCCGCCCGTGCCCGGCTTCAACCAGGGCCTGCGCGAGATCACCGAGGCCGACGGTGCGCTGCTCATCCTCGACGAGGTCATGACCGGATTCCGGGTCAGCAGGTCCGGCTGGTACGGCCTCGACCCGGTCGACGCCGACCTGTTCACCTTCGGCAAGGTCATGTCCGGCGGGCTCCCCGCCGCCGCCTTCGGCGGCCGCGCCGAGGTGATGAACTCCCTCGCGCCGCTCGGTCCCGTCTACCAGGCCGGAACCCTGTCCGGGAACCCCGTCGCCGTCGCCGCGGGGCTCGCCACCCTCCGCAACGCCACAGACGAGGTGTACGCGAAGCTGAACGCCAACTCGATCCGCCTCGGCGGGCTGATCGGCGACGCGCTCACCGCCGAGGGCGTCGCGCACCACGTCCAGTACGCGGGGAACCTGGTGTCCGTCTTCTTCACCGACGGTCCCGTCGCCGACTACACGCAGGCCAGGGCCGCGCAGACCTTCCGCTTCGCGCCGTTCCTCCACTCCCTGCTCGAGCAGGGGATCTACCCGCCGCCCAGCGCCTTCGAGGCGTGGTTCGTCTCCGCCGCGCTCAGCGACGACGACTTCGCGACCATCGAGGCGGCCCTCCCCGCCGCCGCCCGCTCGGCCGCCGCCGCCGAGCCCGCCGAGTAGGAGCCCACGCGCCATGACGAACCAGACGATCGTGCACGTGATGCGGCACGGTGAGGTGCACAACCCCGACGGCATCCTCTACGGACGTCTCCCCGGGTTCCGCCTCTCCGACACCGGACGCGCCCAGGCGCAGACGGTCGCCGACGCGCTCGCCGACCACGACATCACCGCAGTCTTCGCCTCCCCGCTGCAGCGCGCTCAGGAGACCGCGACGCCCATCGCCGCCTCCCACGGGGTGAAGATCATCACCGACGACGAGCTGATCGAGGCCGGCAACGAGTTCGAGGGCCTCAAGGTGGCCGTCGGCGACGGGGCGCTGCGCCAGCCCAAGCACTGGCCCAAGCTGCGCAACCCCTTCACCCCCTCCTGGGGCGAGCCCTACCTGCAGATCGCGCACCGCATGGCCGGCGTCGTGGACATCGCCCGCGAGCGGGCACGGGGCCACGAGGCGGTGCTGGTGAGCCACCAGCTGCCGGTGGTCACCCTCCGCCGCTTCCTCGAGGGCAAGCGGCTCTGGCACGACCCGCGCAACCGCCAATGCTCGCTCGCCTCGCTCACCAGCCTCGTCTACGACGGCGACACCCTGGTGGACATCGTGTACTCCGAGCCGGCGGGCGCCACGGACCCGCTGGTGCGCGGCGCGTGAGCGCCGCGACCCGCGCCGCCGCGTTGCTCGTGCTGGCCGCGGTCGCCCTCGGTGCCACCGGCTGCGTCCAGCTCACCGACGAGTCCAGCAAGGGCGGCATCATCGCGCCGGGCGGCAAGGTCCACCAGTTCTACGAGCCCGCGAAGCGCAGCACCGTCGAGAACATCTCCGGGCGCAGCGTGACCGACGAGAACGCCACCCTCCGCCTGTCCGACTACGCGGGCAAGGTCGTCGTCATCAACGTATGGGGCAGCTGGTGCGCCCCCTGCCGCCTCGAATCGGCCGAACTCGAACGCGCCTACACGGCCACCAGTGACAAAGGCGTGCAGTTCCTCGGCATCAACGTGCGCGAGACCGCCGGCGACGACGCCGCCCGCGACTTCATGGCCTCGCAGGGACTGACCTACCCGTCGATCTACGACCCGCCCGGCAAGACCCTCCTCGCCATCGGCGAGCAGTACCCGACCACCGTGGTGCCCATGACCTTCGTGCTCGATCGGCAGCACCGCGTGGCAGCCTCCTACCTCACGACCGTCGGCGAGAAGGACCTCACGGCCACCATCGACAAGGTTCTGGGGGAGGGCTGATGGGCGACGCATTCGCGACCGCGGCCGTCTCCGGCCCGCTGCTGCTCGCCCTGGGCGCGTGCCTGCTCGCGGGCCTCGTCTCGTTCGCCTCGCCGTGCATCGTTCCGCTCGTGCCGGGTTACCTCTCCTACCTGGCGGGGCTGGTCGGCGCGGAGGCGCCCGCCGCCACCGTCGACGAGGCCCGCGCGGCCACCCGTGCCGGACGGTGGCGGGTCCTGGGCGCCGCGGCACTGTTCGTCGCCGGGTTCACCGCCGTGTTCCTGCTGATGACGATGTCGGTGTTCGGCCTGGCCGCGTCGATCCGGCTCAACACCGAGACGCTCATGCGGATCGGGGGCGTCGTCACCATCGTCATGGGCCTCGCGTTCATCGGGCTGATCCCGGTGCTCGAACGCGACGTGCGGTTCGCGCCGCGGCAGTGGACCACCCTCGCCGGGGCGCCGCTGCTCGGCGGGGTGTTCGCGCTCGGCTGGACCCCGTGCATCGGGCCCACCCTCGCCGGGATCCTCTCCATCGTGGTCGGCACGGACGCCGAGCCCGCCCGCGGCGCGATCCTCATCGTCGCCTACTGCGCGGGGCTCGGCCTGCCGTTCCTGGTCCTGGCCCTCGGGTCGACGGTGGCCGTGCGCACCGTGGGGTGGCTGCGCCGCAACTCGCGCCGCATCCAGATCGTCGGCGGGGTGGCGATGATCGCCGTCGGCGCCCTGCTGGTCACCGGCTACTGGTCCGACTTCGTGGACCTGGTGCGCCGGCTGTTCGTCTCCGACACGGTGATGCCGATCTGATGAGTACACCCGTCAAACAGTCCGTGCCGCGCCGCGTGACCGCCGTGATCCGCAACGCGTGGCGCTCGCTCACCTCCATGAAAACGGCGCTGGTGCTGCTGTTCCTGCTCGCCGTGGCCGCCATGCCCGGCGCGCTCCTGCCGCAGCGGGACGTCGATTCCGCGGTGACCGCGAAGTGGATCGCCGACCACGGCACGATCGGCAAGGTCCTGGACGCGCTGCAGATGTTCGGCGTGTTCAAGTCGGTGTGGTTCACCGCCGTCTACGCGCTGCTGTTCGTCTCGCTGGTCGGCTGCATCGTGCCGCGCGTCTTCGAGCACCTGCGCGCGCTGCGCACCCCGCCCGTCGCCACCCCGCGGAACCTGTCGCGCCTGCCGCGGCACACCACGCGCGAGAGCGACGAGGACCCGGAGGCCGCGGCGCGGACCGTGCTCGCCGGCCTGCGCGGCTGGCGCAAGATCAGCCGGGCCGGGGGAGCGAACGAGGAGGCGGGCACCGTCACCGTCTCCGCCGAGAAGGGCTACCTGCGCGAGGCCGGCAACCTGGTGTTCCACATCTCGCTGCTCGGCATCCTGGTGGCGATCGGTGTGGGGCAACAGTTCTCGTACGAGGGATCGCGCATCGTGATCGCCGGCGACGAGGGCTTCTGCAACTCCTCCTCGAACTACGACAACTTCCGCGCCGGCAACCTCGTCGACGGGACCGGGCTCGCGCCGTTCTGCCTCAAGGCGGACGAGGTGCAGGCCACGTTCCTGCCGAACGCGCAGCCGGACACGTTCCGCACGCTCGCCACCTACCAGGACCGCGAGGGCCTGCGCGACGGCACCTCGAAGAAGTACACGATCGAGGTGAACAAGCCGCTGCGCATGGAGGGCGTGCGCATCTACATGCTGGGCCACGGCTACGCCGGCACGTTCACGGTGACCTACCCGAACGGCGAGAAGCGGGTCCAGACGATGCAGTTCGCGCCGCAGGACAAGCTGAACCTGCTCTCCTCCGGGGCGCTGCGCTTCGATCCGCCCGCCGACCTGTACCGAACCGAGGACGAGCGGCGCACCAAGCAGATCGGGATCGAGGGGCTGCTGGCCCCCACCAAGCGGCTCGACGGGACGCTGCTCACCTCGAGCTTCCCCGCCCCGAACGATCCCGCGGTCGCGGTGGACATCTACCAGGGCGATACCGGCCTCGACTCCGGCAAGCCGCAGAACATCTTCTCGCTGAGCCGCGACCAGATCGACTCGGGCAGGCTGCAGAAGAAGGCCCGCGTGAACCTCGTGGTGGGGCAGTCGACCACGCTCGAGGACGGAACGCAGGTGCGGTTCGACGGGGTCGCCAACTTCGCGGCGCTGCAGGTGAGCCACAACCCCGCGCAGGACTGGACGCTGGTGTTCGCGATCGGGATGCTGGGCGGGCTCATCGTCTCGCTCACCGTGCGCCGGCGGCGGGTGTTCGTGCGCCTGACCCCGCGCGAGCACGGCGGTACCGTGATGGAGATCGCCGGCCTGGCCCGCACCGACCAGGCCGGATGGACCGAGGACTTCGAAGCATTGGCTGATCGACTGGTCGGCCCCAACGGTGAGAAAGCGACGTGACCATGGGATTCGATACGAACGCCGGTCTGGCGAACACCGCGGAGGTGCTGTTCACCAGCGCCACCGGGATCTACGCCCTCGCGCTGGTGCTGATGGTCGTCGAGCTCGCCACCTCCCGGGTGGACGCGTCCGCGGTCCGCGACCGCAAGCGGGAGCTCGTCGGCGCCGGCGGCGGCCCGATCGCCACCGCGTCCACCCCGGGCCGCGTGATCGATGACGGCCCCCGCCGCACGAAGTCCGAGCGGATCGGGCGCATGGGTTACGCGCTCGTGGTGGCCGGTCTGCTGCTGCACGTCGGGTCGATCGTGCTGCGCGGCGTGGCCACGGGCCGCGCGCCGTGGGGCAACATGTACGAGTTCATGACCATCACCTGCGCGGGCGCTGTGTTGGCCTCCCTGGTGATGCTGCGCAAGGACGAGGCGCGCCCCATCCTCGGCTTCACCCTGGTGCCGATCCTCATCTTCATGTTCGTCACCGAGGGCGTGCTGTACACGACGGCCGGCCCGGTGGTGCCGTCGCTGAAGTCCTACTGGCTGGCCATCCACGTCTCGATCGTGTCGATCGGCGCCGGCATCTTCCTGGTCTCCGGCGTCGCGAGCCTGCTGTACCTGATCCGCCGCCGGTTCGAGCTGCCCGACGGTTCGGTGACCGTGACGTCCGGCATCGGGGGGCGGCTGCTGCGGGCGATCCCGCGCACCCAGGTCCTCGACCGGGTGGCGTACGGCACGATGATCGTCGCGTTCCCGCTGTTCAGTGCGGGCGTGATCTGCGGCGCGATCTGGGCGGAGGCCGCGTGGGGCCGGCCGTGGGGCTGGGACCCGAAGGAGACCACGTCGTTCATCGCGTGGGTGTTCTACGCCGCGTACCTGCACGCGCGGGCGACGTCCGTGTGGCGCAAGGCCGCGCCGTACCTGAACCTGCTCGGATTCGCGGTGATCGTGTTCAACCTGTTCGTGATCAACTACTTCGCGACCGGGAGCCTGCACTCCTACGCGGGCTGAGGCCTCCGGGCCCGCGGTCCGGGCCCGGACCGTCAGGCCGTGGTGTTCTGGTTCAGGAGAGCAAAGACTTCCGAGGCGCGGAACCGACGGTGCCCGCCGGGCGTGCGCACCGAGCCCAGCAGTCCCGCGCCGGCCCACCGGGTGACGGTCTTGGGGTTCACGTTGAACAGCGCGGCCACCTGGCCTGGGGTCATGAGACGCTCGGGCTGGCGGGGCGCGGCGGCCCGCGGGTCCGTGCTGCGCTGGCCGGAATTCATGTGTGCCGTGGTCATGATGCCCAGTATGCATCGGTTTGCCCGAGTACTCGAACCTCTATCCGACTGTCAACTATTGGTAAAATCGGATTTCGGACGGGGGTAGGCTCGAGTCCATGACCGACGACGCCACCACCGATACGGGAGCCACCACCGATACGGGAACGGTCAAGCGGGCGCTCGCCCGCGACCTGGCCCTCTACACGCTGTTCCGGCTGGCGCTCGTCGTGGTGGTGTTCGCGGCGCTGTACGGGATCGGCATGCTGTTCCTGGACTCGGTGCCGCCGGTGCCGGTGTTCCTGTTCGCGATCGTGGTCGCCCTGCCGCTCTCGATGGTGCTGGGCAAGGGGCTGCGGACGCGGGTGAACCGGAACGCCGCGCTGATCGACGATGCGCGCAAGGAGAAGCGGGACGACTTCCGCCGCCGCCTCCAGGGGGTCGACGAGTGACGACGGTCGTCGACCGCTCCGCCGACCGGGCGTGGGTGGACAACGCGGTTCGGCTGATCGAGGCCGACGCGCGGCGCAGCGCCGACACCCACCTCCTGCGTTTCCCGCTCGGGTCGTGGTCGCTCGGCGAGGGCGGCGAGTCCCGGATCGAGCTGTACCTCAAGGACGAGACCACCCACATCACGGGGAGCCTGAAGCACCGTCTGGCCCGGTCCCTGTTCCTGTACTCCCTGTGCAACGGGTGGGTGCGGGAGGACACCACGGTGATCGAGGCGTCGTCGGGGTCCACGGCGGTGTCCGAGGCCTACTTCGCGAAGCTGCTGGGGCTGCCGTTCGTCGCGGTGATGACGCGGAGCACGTCGCCGGCGAAGGTCGCGCTGATCGAACGCGAGGGCGGCACCTGCCATTTCGTGGACCGCGCCGACGAGGTGTACACCGAGGCCGCGAGGCTCGCCCGCGAGCTGGGCGGGCACTACATGGACCAGTTCACCAACGCCGAGCGGGCCACGGACTGGCGCGGCAACAACAACATCGCCGAGTCGATCTTCGCGCAGCTCACGCTGGAGCGGTACCCCGAGCCCGCGTGGATCGTGGTGGGCGCGGGCACCGGCGGAACCTCGGCGACGATCGGCCGGTACATCAGGTACCGCCGGCACGCGACGCGGCTGTGCGTGGTGGACCCCGAGAACTCCAGCTTCCTCCCTGGTTTCGAGGCGGGGGACACCTCGGTGGAGACGGGGCGGTCCTCCCGGATCGAGGGCATCGGGCGGCCGCGGGTGGAGCCCTCGTTCATCCCCGAGATCGTCGACCGCATGGTGGGCGTGCCCGATGCGGGCTCGATCGCCGCGGCTCGCATCGCCTCGTCGCTGCTCGGCCGCCGCGTGGGCGGCTCCACCGGCACCAACCTGTGGGGCGCGTTCGGCGTGATCGCCGAGATGCTCCGCGACGGCGCCTCCGGCAGTGTCGTCACGCTGATCGCCGACGACGGTGACCGCTACCTGGACACCTACTTCGACGACGAGTGGGTGCAGTCGTCCGGCTTCGACCTCCTCCCCGCCACCCTCACCATCGAGCGCTTCCTCGCCGACGGTTCCTGGCGGGAGTAGCGGGCTCGGCGGAATTGCGGGCGTAGTCGGTCGGAGAAGTCATGCGCGGCGCGCATGGCCGCATTCCTGCAGTTCAGAAGGTGTATCGACGGCGCTTGCCATGCGTACCGTGCATGGTCCGGCCGCGCAGTTCGGCGGTCGGCCGGCTCGCCCGCGAATGTCGTCAGTGGTCGGCGGTACCGTCCCGGCATGTCGGACATCGAGAGGTTGCGGGTGGTAGCGACGGTCGCCCGCACGCACAGCATCACCGAGGCGGCGCGAAGGCACGGGGTCGCGCAGTCCACTGTCACCAGGTCGGTGAAGGCGGCCGAGGAGCTGGTGGGGTGAGCGTCTTCGACGAGCTCCGCGGCCTCGGTGCCGAGCGACCAGCGCTCCGTCTCGCGCACCGCGCGGACGTACCGGTCCCCGCGCGGCTCGAGGACAAGCTCATCATGTGGAACCGCGACAACTCGATCGAGGTCACGCCGGTCGTCGTCGAGGATCCGGTGGCCGCGCTGCGCACCGGTGAGGCCGAGTTCGCCATGATCAGCAACAGCGGTCCACTGGTCCCCGATGTCGAGACCGTCGTGGTGCGGCTGACGCGGCTGGAGCGGATCGAGTTGCTGCACCTGCCCGAACCCTCGGCCGAGGCGGCCGCGTTCCTCACCCGCGTCTGATTGCTGTCGCACGGCGGTGTCATGCGCCCGGCGCATGAGGGGGTAGGTGAAAACCGGCGCTGACCTGCGTATATGGTCGCCATGCGTCCCGCGCATGGCTACTCGGACCGATTACACGCCCGTCCGAGATCCACCCGCACCCCGGTGAGTCAGGCGCCCAGGAACAGGCCGATCGCGGCGCCGATCGACCAGACGAGCATGGCGAGGCCGGTCTGCGCGAGCGCGGGGATCAGGGCGGGGCCCTGCCCGCCGCGGAGCACCGGCAGGGCGGCGCGCACCGCCAGCGGCGCGGACACCAGGGACAGCAGCGCCCATGGCGTGGCCACGAGGGCCAGCGCGAGGGTCAGCACCGTCGGGACTGCGACGAGAACGCAGAACAGGACGCGGGTGCCGCGGTCCCCGAGCCGGACGGCGAGGGTGATCTTGCCGGACTCGCGGTCCGTGGGGATGTCGCGCAGGTTGTTCGCGACGAGCACCGCAGAACTGTACGAGCCCACCGCACACGCGGCCAGCCACCCCGCCCGGTCGACGCCACCGGCCTGCACGTACTCGGTGCCCAGCACCGCGACCAGCCCGAAGAACACGAACACCGCGACCTCGCCGAAACCGAGGTAGCCGTACGGCCTCTTCCCGCCCGTGTAGAACCAGGCGCCGGCCACGCAGGCGAGACCCACGAGCAGCAGCCACGGCGCGGACGTCAGCGACAGCACCGCCCCCGCGACCCCCGCCACGCCGAAGCAGGCGAACGCGGCCCGCTTCACCGCGCCGGGGGAGGCGAGCCCGGATCCGACGAGCCGCAGCGGCCCCACGCGATCGTCGTCGGTGCCGCGGATGCCGTCCGAGTAGTCGTTGGCGAAGTTCACGCCCACGATCAGCGCCAGTGCCACGAGCAGCGCCAGCAGCGCCTTCCACCACACCGCCCCGCCCAGGAACCCCGCCGCCCCGGTCCCCGCGATCACCGGGGCGATCGCGTTCGGGAGCGTGCGGGGCCGGGCCCCTTCGAGCCAGTGCGCTGCGGTAGCCATGCGCACCAGCCTATGCAGCGGCTACAGGACGGAGGTGTCCAGGTCGAGTGTGGTGCGGTCGAGCTTCGCCAGCAGGTCGAACTCGGTGTGCGCCTTGGGCAGCTCGTACACGAAGAAGTACTGCGCCGCCGCCCGCTTGCCCCGGTAGAAGGCGTCCTCGCGCGCGGTGCCGTCCTCGCCGTACGTCGCCAGCGCCTGGTCCAGCCACAGCCACGCCACCACGACGTGGCCGAGGCTGTCGAGGTAGGCCGTGGCGTTCGCCAGCGACAGCGCCGGATCGCCGGTGCCGCCGAGGGTCATCGTGACCTCCACCGCGCGCTGCGCCGCGGCCCGCAACGCCGCGGCGTGCGGGGCCAGCTCGTCGAACTTCTCCGCGCGGGCGGCGGTCGCCTCCACCCGGGCGAGCAGCGCGCCGAACGCCGCGCCGCCGTGCTGGGGCACTTTCCGGCCCAGGAGGTCCAGGCCGTGGATCGCCTTGGCGCCCTCGTGGATCGCGTTGAGCCGGTTGTCCCGGTACAGCTGCTCCACGTTGTAATCGCGGGTGTAGCCGTAGCCGCCGTGGATCTGGATGGCGTAGTCGTTGGCGCGGGTGGCCCACTCGCTGGGCCAGCTCTTGATGATCGGGGTGAGGAAGTCCAGCAGCTGCCCCGCCGCCGTCCGCTCGTCCTCCGTCGGGGCCGTGCTCGCGTCGTCCACCAGGCGCGCCCCGAACAGCGCGAGCGCCAGCCCGCCCTCCACGTAGCTCTTCTGCGCCAACAGCATTCGCCGCACATCCGGGTGCTCGATGATCGGCACCTGCGGGCCCTTCTGGTCCGTCACCGGGCGGCCCTGCACGCGGGTCTTCGCGTACTCGAGCGACTGCAGGTAGCCGGTGTAGCCGATCGCGGAGGAGGCGAGCCCCACCGCCACGCGCGCCTCGTTCATCATCTGGAACATCTGCACGAGCCCGCGGTTCTCCTCGCCCACCAGGTAGCCGGTGGCACCGTCGAGGGAGAGCAGGCAGTTCGTGGTGCCCTTGTTGCCCATCTTGTGGTTCAGGCTCACCAGGTTCACGGCGTTGCGCTCGCCGACGGAACCGTCG
This sequence comes from Tsukamurella paurometabola, assembly GCA_040391845.1. Lineage (GTDB taxonomy): Bacteria > Actinomycetota > Actinomycetes > Mycobacteriales > Mycobacteriaceae > Tsukamurella > Tsukamurella paurometabola_B. The sequence continues at coordinate 18,573 of JBEBXD010000040.1, forward strand.
TCGTTCACCAGGTACTTGGGCACGATGAACAGCGAGATGCCCTTCACGCCGTCCGGCGCGCCCGGAACCTTGGCGAGCACGAGATGCACGATGTTCTCGGTCATCTCGTGGTCGCCGCCCGTGATCCACATCTTGGTGCCGGTGATCGCGTAGGAGCCGTCGCCGCGCGGCTCGGCGCGGGCGCTGATGTCGGCGAGCGCCGAGCCGGCGTCGGGCTCCGAGAGGCACATCGTGCCGGTGAAGCGGCCCTCGACCATCGGCTCGAGGAACAGCCGCTTCTGCTCGTCGGTGCCGAAGGAGCGGATCACGTTCCCGTTGCCCAGGGTGAGGCCGCAGTACACGGTGGTCGCGACGTTCGCCGCCTGCATCCACGCGAAGGCGGCCTTGCTGATCAGCGAGGGCAGGCCGATGCCACCCTCCTCGGCGGGCAGCTCGGCGAAGGTGAACCCGGCCTCGTTGATCGCGTCGATCCCGGCCTTGGTCGCGGGCAGCGTCTTCGCGGTGCCGTCGGGCTGGATCGTCGGCTCGGCGGCGTCGGCCTCCTTGTAGTGGTTCGACAGCTTCGCCACCGCGATGTCGGCCGCCAGGTCCAGCGCCGCGTCGAAGGTCTCCTTCGAATGATCGGCGAACTGCTCCCGCTTGGTCAGGTCCTCCGCGTTCAGCCACTCGTAGAGCAGGAAGTCGACGTCGCGGGGGCTGAGCAGCGGGGTCTGCGCTGCGATGTTCTGCTTCATGGCCCGAAATTCTACATCAATGAATATTACCGAATCGCGCGGCGAGCGCCCGCCGGTCCACCTTGCCCGGCCCGCGCCGCGGCAGCTCGTCCACGAGGTGCAGCGCCCGCGGGGCCGCCGTCCGGTCCAGTTCGGCCTCCACGGCCGCGCGCAGCCGTTCGACGGTGACCGCCGGCCCGCCCGGGGCGGGCACGACCGCGGCCGCCACCCGCTCGCCCAGCCGCGGATCGGGCTGCGCGAACACCGCGACCTCCGCGACGCCCGGCACCCGCGCGAGGACGGCCTCCACCACCTGGGGGAGCACCGTCAGGCCGCCCGTCGAGATCGCCTCGTCGAGCCGGCCCGTGACGGACAGGACACCGTCGGACAGCGTTCCCGCGTCGTCCGTGCGGAAGTGCCCCGGCTCCGCGAACGCGGGGTGACCGGGCAGGTTCCGGTAGCCGAGGGCCACCGTCGGGCCGCCGAGGACGATCCGCGCCGGGCCGGGCGACCCGGTGCCGTCCAGGCGGATGGTGACGCCCGGCAGGGGCGCACCGTCGTACACGCAGCCGCCGGCGGTCTCGCTCATCCCGTACGTGCGGACCATCGCGATGCCGGCGGCGAGCGCGGCCTCGCGGACCGGGGCCGGGCAGGCCGCGCCGCCGATCAGCACGCCGTCGAACCGGGCGAGGGCCTCGGTGGCGGCGGGGTCGGTGAGGACCTTGACCAGTTGGGTCGGCACCAGGGACACGTACCGGCGGTCCGCGGTCATGGCGGCGTACCCGCCGGCGAGCGAGCGGGGGTCGAATCCGCCGCGCACATCGAGCCCCACCGGGGCGTGCCCGGATGCCAGCGAGCGCAGCATCACCTGCACGCCCGCGACGTGGTGCGGGGGCATCGCCAGCAGCCACTGCCCGGGCCCGCCCAACCGGGTGTGCGTGCCGGCGGCGCTGGCGGCGAGGTTCTCCCGGGTGAGCATCGCGCCCTTCGGGGTGCCGGTGCTGCCGGAGGTCGCCACGACGAGGGCCGCGCGCTCGTCGACGGGGGTGCCGGCGGCGAGCGCGGTGGTGAGCCGCTCGGCGGCCCTCGGATCGTGGGCGGGAACGGGCAGCCAGGCGGGCGCCGAGCCGTCGAGGAGGGCGGTGAGCTGCGGCAGGGCGGATTCGACGGTGTCGATCGGCAGCGGCTCGAGGATCACGCGGTTCCGTCGTCCCCGTCGTCGTTCCCCTCCGCGATGTACAGCGGGGCATCGTCGAACGGCCAGCCCTTGCGCTCCAGGCGTTCCCGGACCCGGGCGATGTCCTTCTCCAGCGGCATCTCGTGGGTGCGGCCGCTGATGGCGACGCCGGCGTCGATGCGGGTGATCGGCGGCACGCCCTCGGGGGAGAGCTCGACCTCGTCGATCAGCTCGCGGGTGACCTGCTTGACCTCGTCGGCCGTGAGCTGGCGGTCGAGCAGGGCCAGCAGCGGCTGGTAGTCCGTGCTGGGCACGCCGTCGGGGTATCCGGCGCGCAGCCAGTCCACGATCCTGGCGAGGAAGCCCGAACCCGAACTCATGAGAGATCCCACCTCCGGTGGCGTGGCGCGCGGTTCGCGCGCGATGGTGCTGCCCGGTGCGGGCCGTCCCGGCGGGACGGCCCGCAGGACACCAGGATAGGACGCGGGCGCGGTGCGGGCCCGGTCAGTCGGTGAAGCCGGTGAGCGGCCAGCCGCCCGCGGCGAGCTTCGCGGCCACCTGGTGCAGCTCCTCGGGGCTCGGATCGGTCTGGGTCACCTTCGTGATCGCGGCCTCGATCTGGTCGCGGTGCACCTCGTCGGGGCGGGCGGCCAGGATGCGGCCGATCACGGCGTGCACCTCGTCGTCGGAGAGCGAGCGCTTGAGCAGCGCGAGCAGCGGGAAGTAGTCCTTCGGGGGCACGCCCTCGGGGTAGCCGGCGCGGAGCCAGCCGATGACCTGCGCGAGGACGCCGTCCTGGGTGTTCTGGGTGGTCATGTCGCGGGCCCTACGCCTTCTTCTCGAACCACGGGTAGATGTGCTCGAAGGTGAGCTCGTACTTGAATCCGGAGGCGACGATCATCGCGATGCCGAGGAGGACCGCGGCGATGACGACCACGAACGCGACGGCGGCCAGCACGTTCCCGAGCGGGTTGGGCTGGTGAACGGTGCCGTCCTCCCGCTCGTGCCCGTTGCCGATCGCGAGCCCGCGGACGCCGATGGCGAACAGGGCGGGGAGGCCGGCGCCGAGGATGAGGCCCACGACGAGGACCTTCCAGACCGCGCCGAGCGCGAGGGAGATGGTTTCCATGGCTTAGACCTTCGCAATCTGCTGGTCGGTGGACGGGGCGACGGAGTTGCTCTCCGCGTCCCAGTCGGCGTTGACGTTGTTGGAGTCGACCTTCTGCTGCTGCGCGCGCCGGTACATGTAGCCGGAGAGGGCGCAGAGGATCGCGAACGCGACGAGCGGGCCGGCCAGCGTGGGGATCTTCGCGGCGACGAACCACATCACAGCACCGACCACGGCGGCCGCCGGGAGGGTGATCAGCCAGGCCGCGACCATGCGCACCGCGACGTTCCAGCGGACCTTGGCGCCCGGCTTGCCGACGCCGGAGCCCAGGATGGAACCGGTGGCCACGTGGGTGGTCGAGAGCGCGAAGCCGAGGTGGCTGGACGCGAGGATGATCGTGGCCGAGGAGGCCTCCGCGGCCATGCCCTGCGGGGAGCTGATCTCGATCAGGCCCTTGCCGAGGGTGCGGATGATGCGCCAGCCGCCGAGGAAGGTGCCGAGGGCGATCGCGACGGCGCACGCCACCTTGACCCAGAACGGGACGCCGTGGTTGTCGTGCCAGGCGAACACGCCCGTGGAGTCGGGGGTGCCGGCGCTGTAGGCGATGAGGGCCAGGGTGATGACGCCCATCGTCTTCTGTGCGTCGTTGGTGCCGTGCGCGAGCGAGACCAGGGACGCGGTGCCGATCTGGCCCCAGCGGAAGCCCTCCTCGGTGAACCGCTCGGCCACTCCGGCGACGATGCGGAAGATCAGGAACGTGCCCGCCGCGGCGACGAGGCCGGCGACCACGGGAGCGAACAGCGCGGGCATGATCACCTTGCCGACGACACCGTCGAGCTTGCCGTGGCCCGTCCAGACCACGCCGACGCCCGAGGCCAGGGCCGCGCCGATCAGTCCGCCGAACAGCGCGTGCGAACTGGAGCTGGGGAGGCCGAGCAGCCAGGTCAGGAGGTTCCAGACGATGCCGCCGATGAGGCCGGCGAGCACGATGACGAGCAGCGCCCGGCCGTGGTCGGCGGTGAGCGACTCGAGCGGCTTGCCGTAGTTGGCCTTGTCCGCCTTGTCGTTGTTCTGGATCTTGATCACCGCGTTGGTGACGGTGAGAGCGACCTCGACCGACAGGAAGGCGCCCACCAGGTTCAGGATCGCCGACAGGCTGACGGCGGTCTTGGGCTTGAGTGCACCCGTCGCGATGGACGTCGCCATCGCGTTCCCCGTGTCGTGGAAGCCGTTGGTGAAGTCGAAGGCGAGCGCCGTCACGATCACCAACAGCAAGATGATGAGTTCGCTGTTCATGAGGTAGATACTGCTGTGGGGGCACCCGTTCCACCAAACAGGTGAGACGCCCGTGACACCGTCCTGACCTGCATGTTTTCGGACGTCCGACGAGCGTTCACCAGATGTTCATTCAGGCTGCTCCCAGAATCCGCACATCGTGTCCGATTTGCCCCGATCGGCCCGGTGTGCGCGGCGCGCTGACACGCCGCGACTACTATTCCCGCATGGCGACTTTGGATATCCGCGTGCTGGGCCAGGTCTCGCTCTCCGTGGACGGCGCACCGAACGAGGTGTCGGGCGTGAAGCCGCGGTCGGTGCTCGCGCTGCTGGTGATGAACCGCGGCCGCGCCGTCACCGTCGATTCGCTCAGCGAGCTGGTGTGGGACGGCAACCCGCCCGCCTCCGCGCGTGCCAGCCTGCAGGTGTTCGTCAGCGGCCTGCGCAAGGCGCTGCGCGGACCCGGCGCCGGATCCGGGCTCGACGCGCTGCTCATCACCTCCGGCTCCACCTACCGCCTCGACCTCGAGCCGGAGCAGTCCGACGTGGGCCGGTTCGATGCGGCCCGGCGCCGCGGCGCGGAGCTCGCCGCCGCCGGCCGGTACGACCAGGCGTCGCTGATGTTCGCCTCCGCGCTCTCGGAGTTCCGCGGCGACGCCGTCGCCGACCTGCGAGGGCTCCAGTTCGCCGACAACTTCGCCGTCGGGATGGCGGAGGAGCGGGCCGCCGTGCAGTCCGCGATGTACGACGCGGAGATCGCGGCCGGGCGCGCCGGGTCGGTGATCGGCGAGCTCCGTCGCCTCGTCTCCGAGCATCCGCTGCAGGAGCCGCTGTGGGGGCAGCTGATCACCGCGCTGTACGTCACCGGCCGCCAGGCCGATGCGCTCGAGGCCGCGCGGGAACTGCGCCGCACCCTCGCCGACGAGCTGGGCGCCGATCCGACGCCCGCGCTGGTCGAGCTGGAGGGCAAGGTGCTGCGCCAGGAGCAGTTGGCGTTCACCGTCGCCCGCCCCGCAGCGCAGCCGGGCGACGGCCGCGCGTTCGAGAAGACGGAGACGGACGTCACCATCGACGGCGGCGGGCCTCGCGGCCTGCTCACCGGGGCCGACGGCACCGAGTACCCGGTACACGGCGAGGTGCGCCTGGGCCGCCTGCCCGACAACGACATCAGCATCGACGACACCAAGGTCTCCCGCGAGCACGCCGTGATCACCGGTTCCGTGAGCGGCTTCGCCGTCCGGGATCTGCAGTCCTCCAACGGGACCTACGTCGGGGAGCGTCGCGTCGCCGGCCAGCACCCCCTCTCCGACGGTGACGAACTCACCTTGGGCCGCACCACCTTCCGCTTCACGGTGATCGAGGACTAGTGGCGCGGCCCGCGGGCTTCTATCACGTCGCGTTCGCGGTTCCCGACCTCGAAGCGGCGATGACGACCTTCTCGGACGCGGTCGGTGTGCGTTGGCACGAACCGCAGGCGGCCACGCTGCGGGACTGGAGTTACCGCATCGTCTTCAGCACGGCGGAGCCACGTATCGAGTTGATCGAAGGTGCCGCAGGCAGTCCTTGGGACGTGTCGGGTTCGGGCCCGCGGTTCGACCATCTGGGCTGGTGGACCGAATCCCTGGACGACACCGTCGCTCGCTGGGCGACGTGCGACGGGGTCACGATCGACTACGACGGCAGGGGCGACGGTCGGCGGTTCGCGTACGCGGCGGTGGAGGCTCTGGGGATCCGATTCGAAGCGGTCGACGTCGAGCGGAGAACGCCGGTTGAGCAGGCTTGGCCGCTGTTGGACGACGGCGGTGACATTCTCCCGGGGTGATGTTGGTCGTTCACATCTTTCGAAGCGTTCTGCGACGAAATCGTTCGACGGCGTCGCACAACGCTTCGAAAGATGTGTTCGGCCGCTGCTACGCGGCGTCGATCGCGGCGACGGTGGCGGCGAGGACTCGCCACCGCCGGTGCCGGTGCGCGAACACCGCGCGCACGAACAGGCCCGTGAGCGCGCCGCGCACTCCGTCCTCGATCTCGATCGCGTCGGTGTACCCGCACCGGTCGGGGCCGAGCGGGGTGAAGGTGAGCCGGTGGTTCCACACGTGGACCGGCCCGCCGCGCTCGTTGGTGTAGATCTCCAGCTCGTCGAGCCGCCGCACGGTGATCCGGTGCACCCAGCTGGGGATCACCCCGAACCAGCGCACCCGCCCCTGCGCGGAGAACCCCACCTCCACCGGAACGCCGGGCGGCGGGGCCTCGTCCATGTCGAACGACAGCACGGGGGCCAGGACGAACAGCATCACCTCGGGCGTCGCGGCCATCGTTCGCGCGCGGGCGGCAGGCAGCGGCAGCTCGGTGCTAATGGAAACAGTTCCCATGAACGCGACGCTACCCGCCGCCGGCCCGATGCGGAAGGGCGAGCGCTCAGCCCGAGTAGTGCCCGACGGCCCTGCCGATCGTCCCCGGCCCGCCGACGGTGAACGTGACCTTCTTCTCGGTCAACAGCGCCGTGAACGATCCGTCGGGCCGGGCCTGGACCCCGCCGCCGTACTGCTTGCCGTCGTTCCACCAACTCAGCGTGCGATTCGAGATCTGGTGGCGGGTACCGGGATTGTCGATGCACGGGGCGGTGGGGCCGCCGAGCCCGCCCCGGATGCAGTCGGGGCGCACGGTGATCCAGCCCTTCGCGTCGACGGTGCCGGTGTAGTGCACGGACGGGAACGGCATCGGATCGGCGAAGATCGGCGTCGTCACCCAGCCGTGGAACGCGACCGTGGTGTCGGCGCTCGCGGTCGCGGGGAGTGCGCCCAGGGTGAGCGCGGCGCAGGCGGTGGCGCCCAGCGCGATTCGGGTCCAGCGTGCGGTCATGTGATCATTGCTCCTCAGGTATCAAGGTGCGTCGTCTGTGCCACCCCGTCTATCGGCGGGATTGTGATGCGTGTTACCGCACGCGCCGAGCGCTCAGGTGGGGAGGGCGTCCCGGAGGAGGGCGGCGGCACCGTCGGACGTGCGGGGCCGGCGCACGGCCATCCGGGCGAGCCAGCGGGCTTTGTCGCCCGAGAACCGCGGAATCACATGCAGGTGAACGTGATCGACGGTCTGCATCGCCGCGCGCCCGTCGTTGACGACGAGGTTCACCCCGTCCGCCCGGAGCCCGCCCTCGCGCGCCGCCCTGGCCAGACGGTGCCCGAGCGCGAACATGCGCTCGCCGAGCGCACCGTCCAACTGGGCCAGGCGCGCGGCGTGCCGCTTCGGCACCACCAGGGTGTGGCCCTCGCTGAGCGGCCGGACGTCGAGGAAGGCGATCAGCTCCTCGGTCTCCGCGACGACGGCCGCGGGCGACTCGCCGGCGATGATCGAGCAGAAGATGCACTGCGGCACGGGAGTTCGCCTCAGTAGTAGTACGGGAAGGGGGACCAGTCCGGTGCCCGCTTCTCCAGGAACGAGTCGCGGCCCTCGACGGCCTCGTCGGTCATGTACGCCAGGCGGGTGGCCTCCCCGGCGAACAGCTGCTGCCCGACCAACCCGTCGTCCGGAAGGTTGAACGCGTACTTGAGCATCCGCTGCGCCTGCGGGCTCTTGCCGAGGATCTTCGCGGACCACTGAAGCGCGACGTTCTCCAACTCGTCGTGGTCGACGACGCGGTTCACGGCGCCCATCCGGTGCATCTCTTCGGCGCTGTAGGTCTCGCCCAGGAAGAAGATCTCGCGCGCGAACTTGTTGCCCACCTGCTTGGCGAGATAGGCGCTGCCGTAGCCGGCGTCGAAGCTGCCCACGTCGGCGTCGGTCTGCTTGAACCTCGCGTGCTCGCGGCTCGCGAGGGTGAGGTCGCAGGTCACGTGCAGCGAATGCCCGCCGCCCGCCGCCCAGCCGTTGACCAGGGCGATCACCACCTTGGGCATGAACCGGATGAGCCGCTGCACCTCCAGGATGTGCAGCCGGCCGCCCTCGGCCTTGACCCGGGCCTCGTCGACGCCGTCGGCGGTCGCCGCCTCCACGTCCGAGTCGTGGCTGGTGGCGTACTGGTAGCCGCTGCGGCCGCGGATCCGCTGGTCGCCGCCGGAGCAGAACGCCCACACCCCGTCCTTCGGCGCGGGACCGTTGCCGGTGAGCAGCACCGCGCCCACGTCCGGGGACCGGCGCGCGTGGTCGAGGGCGGCGTACAGCTCGTCCACGGTGTGCGGGCGGAAGGCGTTGCGCACCTCGGGCCGGTCGAAGGCCACGCGGACGGTGCCCTGCGTGATGTGCCGGTGGTAGGTGATGTCGGTCAGGTCCTCGAATCCGGGGACCGGCTGCCACAGCTCGGGGTTGAAAGTCACGCGATCGACTCTACTGTTGGGCTCATGGTCGAGGTCGACGAACTGGTCGCCGCCGCGCGGGTGGTGCGGCTGCCGATGCGGGTGCGGTTCCGCGGGATCACGGCGCGCGAGGCGGTGGTGTTCCGGGGCCCTGCTGGCTGGGGCGAGTTCGGCGCCTTCCCCGAGTACGACGACGCCGAGGCCGCGCAGTGGCTGCGCGCGGGCATCGAGGCGGCCTACGAGGGCCTCCCGGAGCCGGGGCGCGGCGCCGTCGAGGTGAACGCGACGATCCCCGCGGTGCCCCCGGATCAGGTGGCGGACGTGCTCGCGCGGTTCCCGGGCTGCGGGACCGTCAAGGTGAAGGTCGCGGAGCCGGGGCGGTCCGTCGAGGACGACGTGGCCCGCGTGGCCGCGGTGCGCGCCGCGCTGCCGGACGCGCTGGTCCGGGTGGATGCGAACGGCGGCTGGACGGTGTCCGGGGCGCACGAGGCGATCTCCCGGCTGCTCGCCGACGGTCCGCTCGACTACGCCGAGCAGCCCTGCGCCACCGTGGAGGAACTCGCCGAACTGCGCGCCGGGCTCGACGGTGCCTGTGACATCGCCGCCGACGAATCCATCCGCCGCGCAGGCGATCCGATGCGCGTCGCCGAGCTCGGCGCCGCCGCCGTCGCGGTGGTCAAGGTCGCCCCGCTCGGGGGCGTTCGGGCGGTACTGCGGGTCGCGCAGTCCTTGAAGGAGGCTGCGGGAATGCGGGTCACCGTCTCATCGGCGTTGGACACCGCCGTAGGGATGTCTGCGGGGATCGTGGCCGCGGCGTGCCTGCCCGGTAACGCCGCGGGGCTCGGGACCGGCGGCTTCTTCACCGCGGACCTGGGCGCGCACCCGCTGGTCGATGGCGCGCTGACGGTGCGCGCCGCCGCACCGACGCGGGCGCAGCTGGCCGCGGTGGAGGTGTTCGGGGAGCGGCGGGACTGGTGGCTGGACCGCCTACGCCGCTGCTGGGCGGTCGTCGCGACATCGTGAGCCGCTCACTTCCAGGGTGCGTACGCCCAGCCGAGCAGCGAGGGATTGGGCGCGATGTCCGGTTCCGGGATGACCTGAATCTGGCTGCCGTCGCCGAACCCGCGGTGCAAACCCTGCACGCCGCCGCTGAGGTACGTGCCGTTGCCGAGCGAGATGTCCACGTGGTAGCCGTAGTCGCTGCGGGAGAACACCAGCGCGCCCCGCGGCGCGGGCAGTGACGAGTGCCCCAGGCCCTTCGCGGCGAGCGCCTCGTAGAACGAGCGCGCGGAGTCGTGCGGGATCCCGTTCGCGGTGGTGCGGCCGAAGGCGAAGTCGACGAAGTCCTCGCACCCGTACTCGCCGTACGCGTCCGTCCCGACCAGCGTCATGCCCCGGGCGATCGCGGCCTCGGCGTTCGCGGCGTGCGCGGCCGGTGCCCCCGCGAGGGTGATCGCCGCGGCGACGGCGGTGGACAGGACGGTTGCGGGAATGCGCCTCATCGCTCCTTTCTAATGCCATCGACCGTCCGAGGTGGGGAATCCGCCTGCGAACACGCTGGAGATCCCCTGCGAACCGGACATGTCGGTGGATACGGCTACCGTCCGCGCCATGGAGAATCTGATGACGGAACTCGGCGCCGCGATGACCGGGGACCCCGCGGACCGCCGGCACGGGCTGGAGGCGCTGTGGGCGGGGATCGAGCCGGGCGATCACGCCGCGCGCTGCATCGCCGCGCACTACATCGCGGACGTGCAGGACGAGCTGGACTCCGAGGTGGAGTGGGACGAGGTGGCGCTCGCGGAGTCCGCCCGCGTCTCGGACGCGCAGCTGCAGGCCGTCCACCCGTCGCTCAGCGTGGCGGGGTTCATGCCGTCGCTGCACCTCGGCCTGGCGGACGGCTACCGCCGGCAGGGCCGCTTCGACGAGGCGGCGGACCGGCTGCAGACCAGCCGGGAGTTCGACTTCGCGCTCGATTCGGCACTCGATCCGGAGTACGCGACCGGCATCCGCGAGCTGCGCGAGGTGATCGCCGCGAAGATCGCCGCCCGCGACGATTCCGGCGCCGGCCCCGGCCGCCCCTAGCGGTGCACCGTCAGTCCCGCAGCGCGCGGGCGGCCTCCTCGCGCCCCTGCTCGAACAGGGCGCCGATCAGCATGGTGCGCAGCGCCCGCTTCTTCACGGCGATGTCCGCCTGCGCGGGCAGCGCCGAGTCCAGCACGGTGAAGCCGTTGATGAGCGCCACCACCCCGCGGGCGGTCTCGGCGTCGATCTCCGCGCCGGCCAGGGCGGCCGCGCCACGCGCCGTCTCGTCTGCGGCGCGCACGTACTCCTCGACCGGCTCGCGTGAACCAGGATCGCGCGCCGCGCGCAGGTAGGCCTCGATGAGCGCCAGCGATTCGTTGCCGCGCGCCGCGGACGATTCGGCGAAGGCGGCGACCACCTCGCCGGGGCTCGCGGAGGTGTTCTGCAGGATCGCGGCCAGGGTTGCCAGGCGGTCGAACTCCTCCGCTACGAAGGTGCGCATGGCCTCGCGGGTGAGGTCATCGATCGACGCGAAGAAGTAGCCGATGGAGGTGGTGGGCAGCCCGGCGCGGGCGGTCACCGCGCGGTGGGTCACCGACGCGTACCCCGTCTCGCCGACGGTGTCGACGGCCGCCTCGAGCAGCGCCCGCTTGCGCTCGAGCGTGCTCCGGCGGTGTTTGCGCTCCTCCACGTGACGCAGTGTAGGCCGCCCGCAGAAGTCTGTACAAAGTTGCAGACTCGGGCTATGGTTCGCCCATGACCACCGAGATCACCGCCGCTTCGACCCGCGTGCACGCCTTCATCGCCGATGCGCTCGGCACCCTGGACGCGACCGGCGTCGCCGAGGCGATCGCGGCGGGCACGCTGGGCGTGGCCGAGGCCGCGGCCGCCGCGACCGCGCGGATCCGCACCGTCGACCCCGCGCTCGGGGCGGTGCGCTGGTGGCTGCCCGAGGGTGGCGCCGGGCCGGTCGAGCCGGCCGGGCCGGCCGCGTCGCTGTACGGCGTACCGTCGGCGATCAAGGAGAACACCGCGATGGCGGGCCTGCCCACCACGATGGGATCGGCCGCCCTGCCCGCGACGCCCGCGAAGCGCTCCGGGCCGGTCGCCGAGCAGTTCCGCGCGACCGGGGTGAACGTGCTCGCCTCCACCGTGATGCCGGAGTTCGGGCTGACGGCGAGCGCGGAGTTCGTCGACCGCGCGCCCGCGCGCAACCCGTGGAACACCGACTACGCCGTGGGTGGATCCTCCTCGGGTGCAGCGGCTCTCGTCGCCTCCGGCGCCCTGCCGATCGCCCACGGGAACGACGGCGGCGGCTCGATCCGCATCCCCGCCGCGCTGAACGGCCTCGTCGGCCTCAAGGCCACCCGCGGGCGGCTCGCGGGCATGCCCGAGCTCAGAATGCTGCCCGTCAACGTGGTGTGCGAGGGCGTGCTCACCCGCACCGTGCGCGACACGGCCCGCTACCTCGCCGCCGCGGAGCGGTACCGGCGGGGCCCCGGGCTGCCGCCGATCGGGCACGTGCGCGGGCCGGGCCGGCGCCGCCGGATCGGCCTGATCACGGAGTCGGTCACCGAGTTCGGCATCGCGGACGAGTGCCTCGCGCCGGTGCGCACCCTCGCCGACCAGTTGGCCGCCGCCGGTCACGAGATCGTCGACCTCACCATGGCGGACCTGCGGCTCGACGGCGGGTTCGTCGAGGACTTCCTGCACTACTGGGGCCTGCTCGCGGGCCTCGAGGTGGCCGCGTCCGCGGCCGAATCGCGCGGCCGCGCCTCGGTGCGCGCCCTCGACCCCGTCACCCGCAGCCTGGTGCGCTCGGGAGTCGTCGGCGCACCGTCGATCCCGGGGGCGATCGCCCGGCTGCGCACCGTGACCGGGAAGTACGAGCGGGCCTTCGTGGAGGCCGGCGTGGACGTCGCGCTCTCGCCCACCATGACCCGGCCCACGCCGCGGATCGGGTACCTCGATCCGAACTTGCCCTTCGACGAGTTCATGGCCCGCACCGTCGCGATGGTCGGCATCACGCCGCTGAACAACGTGTCGGGCGGCCCGGCGATCTCCGTGCCGTGCGGGTTCGACGGTGCGGGGCTCCCGCTGGGTGCCCAGTTCGCCGGGCCCGCCGGCACCGAGGCCGCGCTGCTCGAACTCGCCTACGAGGTGGAGGACCTGCGCCCCTTCGCGCGGATCGACCAGTAGCGCCTGCGCGCGGGCTCGTCCGTGTGGCCCGGGCACCAGTCCTCGGGCGCGACGGTGGCGCGCACGGCGTCGATGTGGGACCCGCACCCGGTCCAGGTGGTCTTGCCGCACACGCGGCAGGTGATCGCACTGCACATGAGCCGGACCCTAGCATCCCCCCGGGGGGATGTGTCAGGATGGCGCGGACGGCGGCGCCGTCATCGACGGAAGGACGGATCATGGCGGAGTTCACGATGAGCGCGACGGTGCGCGCGCCCTACGACGATGCGGTGGCGCGGGTGCGGGATGCGCTGGCGGAGGCGGGATTCGGCGTGCTCACCGAGATCGATCTCAAGGCCACGCTGAAGGCGAAGCTGGATGTGGACGTGCCGCCGAAGGTGATCCTCGGCGCGTGCCGGCCGCAGCTGGCGCACCAGGCGCTGGGCATCGACCCGCGCGTCGCCGCGCTGCTGCCCTGCAACGTGGTGGTCTCGGCCGACGGCGACGACGCCTCGCTGGTGGAGATCATGGACCCGCACATCATGCCCGAATTCACGGGCACCGCAGCGTTGTCCGGCGTCGCCGCCGATGCGCGGGAGCGGCTCTCGCGCGTGCTCGACGGTGTGCGCGCATGAGGATCCCGGACGGGGACGCGAAGCCGATCGTCACGCGCCTGCGGCGCGCGCACGGCCACCTCGCCACCGTGATCCGCATGCTCGAGGAGGGGGAGGAGTGCGAGGACGTGCTCACCCAGCTCGCCGCCGTCAACAAGGCGCTCGGGCGCAGCGGCTACGCCCTCGTCGCCACCGGGCTGCAGCACTGCATCGCCACCGAGGGGCCCGAGAACGTGGACCGGAAGAAGCTGGAGAAGTTGTTCCTGGCTCTGGCCTGAGCGGGGCGGTCGGTCAGGCGGTCAGCTCGTCGACGGTGACCGTGAAGCCCTGCGCCCGAAGGCGATCGGCGAGCACGCCGCCCAGCGCGACGGCGGGCGTGAGGACCCCGGCGAACTCCGGCAACTGCGCGCCGCCGCGGGCGGTGTCGCCGTCGAGCGCGAGCGCGAGGCTCGCCTCGCCCAGCATCACCGCGGTGCCGCTGTACCCGGGATCGAGATCGGCGCCGATGGTGGAGCGGTAGCGGCGGCCGCCGGTGGTGCGGGTGTAGACGTCCGCGATGAACGAGCCGTTCGCCTGCGACTTCTCGCTCGGCCCCTCGCCGGGCGCGGGAAGGATCCGGTCCAGGACCGGCCGCAGCGGCTTGATCGCCAGCGCCGCCATGCCGACGGCGAGCGCGCCCTGCACCAGGTGCGAGCCGACCTTCGACACCAGCGCCGGGCCGGGCACCGCCATCGTCTCCCGGTAGCTGAACTCCGGCCCGTACGCGAAGCCGAGCAGCCCGTTGCTGCGCCGCACCACACGAGTGTTGTAGCTGGCCATGAAGAACGGCGCCAGCGAACCCGAGAGCGACGGGTCCACGGACCGCGCATCGACCACCGCCAGATCGCCCGGCTGCGTCGGGTTCTCGCGGGTGTGGTCGACGGTCAGCGAGTGCGGGCGCCCCGCGATGCGGCGCGCGTCGCGGTCGGAGCTCACCTCGTCGGCGAGCCCGATCGCCGAGGCGATCGTGCCGCCGCTCGCGCCGCCCCGGATCGACCGGATCACCAGCGTGGTCGGCCCGAGCGTCCCGGCACCGTCGGCCCGCGCACGCTCGTGGAGGAGGAACGTGCCCAGATCCGAGGGGATCGAGTCGAAGCCGCAGGAGTGCACGATCTTCGTGCCGCTGGCGACCGCCTGCTCGTGGAACTTGTCGATCGAGCGGCGCGCGAACAGCACCTCGCCCGTGAGATCCGTGTAGTGCGTGCCGGCGTTCACGCACGCGCCGACCACCGCCTCCCCGTACTTGGCGTACGGGCCCACGGTGCTGCACAGCACCGTGGTGCGGGCCGCCATCGCGTCGAGGGTGGAGGGCCTGTCGACGTCCGCGACCACGATGCCCCACTCCGCCGCGCGGGCGCCCAGGCCGGCCCGCAGCTTCTCCAGCTTGGCCTCGGTGCGGCCGGCGAGGGCGATGCGCACCCCGTCGGGCGCACGGTTGGCGAGGTGGCGGGCCGTCAGCTCCCCGACGAACCCCGTGGCGCCGAACACGATCACGTCGAACTCGCGGACACCCGCGGAAGCACTCATGCGGCCACCCTAACGGCGGGCCCGGAACCGTTGGAACCCCCGCGCGGCGGCGGGCGCCAGGAACAGCATGAGCAGCACCCGGATCAGCTGCGCCGCGACCACGAACGTGACGTCCACGTGCGACGACGCGGCCACCGCCAGCACCGCGTAGATCCCGCCCGGCGTGGTGGCGAGGTAGCCGTCGAGCGCGGAGACCCCCGTCATCGCCGACAGCGCGAAACCCAGCCCGGCGCAGCCGATCCCGACCCCGACGATCAGCGCCGTGGCCCACGGCAGCAGCCGCGCCATCGACGCCAGCGACTCCCGGGTGAACCCCACGCCCGCCTGCCAGCCGATCACCAGGTACCCGGCCGCGACCAGCACCCACGGCACCGTCGCCCCCTCGGCGACACCCGACAGCGACAGCGCCGCCGACGCCACCAGCGGCCCCAGCAGCCCGCCCGCCGGCAGTCGCGACAGCAGGCCCGCCGCGACGCCCCCGGCGACGCACACCACCGTGAACCCGACGTCGAACCACCACGGCCGCTGCGGCCCGGAAGCGGCGGACGACGCCCCCGGGGTGTGCGGGTACAGCGCCGCGACCAGCGGCAGGGAGAACGTCACCAGCCCCACCCGCAGGTACTGCACCACGGCGACGGTCCGCTCGTCGCCGCCCAGCTCCCGGGCGATCGCCACCAGGCCCGACGCGCCGCCAGCGACCAGCGCGAGGGATCCGGTGAGCGAATCCGTATCGCGGTGCCGGCCGAGCAGCGCGCCCGCACCGACGGACAGCAGCAGCGTCGCGAACCCCACCAGCAGGGCCGCCGGCCAGCGGGTGCCCAGCGCGGCCAGGGTGTGCGACTGCATCAGCGTGCCGATGTACGTGCCGAGAACGCCCTGTGCGGCGAGCTGCAGCGGCCGCGGCACCTGTCCCGGCGAGCGGCCCGCCAGCGCCGCGGCGACCGCGCACAGCAGGGCCGCGAACAGCGGGGCGCTGGGCACCCCGACCGCGGTCAGCACCGCCGCGAGGAGGCAGGAGGCGCCGATCAGACCGATCCACCTCGCCCGTTCGCCCCGCACGGCCCCAGTATCGCCCCGCGGCGCCGGCCGCACCCGCCGCACCCGCCGCGACCGGCGGGACTGGCCGTTCGAAAGCGGCTCCCAAGCGACCTGGGTAGTTTCGGTGACGCACCGATCACGGTGGAGGGAGCGCGACATGACGGGAATCGGCAGGCCGGCATCGATGCTTCTCGCCGCGGTCGTCACGGCCCTGGGCAGCGCCTGCTCGCAGGTGGTGCCGGGGAACCCCGCCGCGGACCCGTCGGCGGTACCGACGCTGGACACGGGCAACTACCCGACCACCGCGCAGGCCGTCCCGGCCGCCGCCCGGCCGGGCGACGCGTACCAGCAGGAGGGCTGGCGCATCGCGGACGCGGTCATCATGATGTCCGACGTCGACCCGCGGTTCCGGCGCCGCGTGACCCCGTCCTGGCCGCTGATCTCGACGAAGATGCTGGTTCCGAAGAACCTGCCGCACTTCACCGACGCCCAGGCCACCGCCCTCGGCGGCTACAACCTGCGCACCGGGTTCGTCGACAACCGCGGCGACACCGGCGCCACCACCGGGCAGTGGGGCTCGGCCGGCATCCTCCGCTTCCGCGACGCGGACTCCGCGGACCGGGCGCTCACGGCCATCACCCCGGCCGGGGACGAGCCGCTCGACACGGGATCGACGTTCCCCGGCTCGCGGATCGCGCTCGTGCGCGCGGAGACCCTCGGTGCGGGCCGCGAACTCGCCAGCATGGTCATGCTGCGCGGCGACCTGTGGATCCTCGGCGCCGTCGTCGCGCCCACCCCGAAGGAGGCCGCCGACCTCGCCGCGAAGACGCTCCGCGCCCAGTTCGACAGGGCCGCGGAATATCAGCCGCTGCCGCTCGACCGGATCTCCGAATACCCGATGGACCACGAGCGGATGATGACCCTGGTGTTCCCGGGGCCGCCCAACCCGCCGCTGCTGGAGTTCGGTCTGAGCGCCAACGGCGGCCTGCTCCGGGGGTTCCGCACCGCCCGCGCCGAGGCGCACCTGTGGGGCACCGAGGAGCCCCGGCACGCGCTGCTGCTGCGGCAGGGCGCGCAACTCGTCGCCAGCAACGGCGACGAGAGCGTCAGCAGGGTGATCCGGTTCGACAGCGAACAGAACGCCGCCGCCTTCCAGCGTGCGATGCACCCGCTCGCCAACACCGAGTCGCCCATCGAGGGGATCGACGAGGACGCGGTCTTCTGCGCGACCATCGACGGCACCGGGACCACGTGCATCGTCCGGAGCGGCCGCTACGTCCACGAGGCGTTCTCCACGACCGCGCAGAAGGTGCACCAGCAGACCGCCGCGGCCTACCGGATCCTCGGCAGCGCCCCGCCCTGATCGTAAGGTGGCAGCATGCCCACTGCGCCGCCGAACCCGTCCACGCTCCAGGCCCGCGTGATCGTGGACGAGATGGTGCGCGGCGGCGTCACCGACGTGGTGCTGTGCCCCGGCTCGCGCAACGCCCCCCTCGCCTTCGCCGTCCACGCCGCCGACCGCCGCGGCGAACTGCGGCTGCACGTGCGCATCGACGAGCGGACCGCGGGCTTCCTCGCCGTCGGCCTAGCCTCCGCGTCCCGGCGGCCCGTCGCCGTGATCATGACCTCCGGCACCGCGGTCGCGAACCTCTCGCCCGCCGTGTTCGAGGCCAACTACGCCCGCGTCCCGCTGCTGGTGGTGAGTGCGAACCGGCCCTACGAGTTGCTCGGATCCGGCGCGAACCAGACGGTGGAACAGTTCGGCATCTTCGGCACCCAGGTGCGCGCCGCCCTGTCCCTGGGGCTCGCCGAGCCGGGCCTCGACCGCAACTCGCAGTGGCGCAGCGCCGTCTGCCGCGCCCTCTCCGCCGCCCGCGGCGCCCGCACCGGCAACCCCGGGCCCGTCCAGTTCGACGTCCCCCTGCGCGAACCGCTCGTGCCCGACGATCCGGCCCCGGAGCTCGCCCACGGCCGGCCCGACGGCGGCCCCTGGACCGTGGCCCCCGTCGCCACCCTCGACGTGCCGCTGCCGATCGACCTGAGCCCCGACACCGTCGTCATCGCCGGGCACGGGGCGGGCGACAACCCCGCGCTCGCCGGGCTCCCGACGGTGGCCGAACCCACCTCGCCGCAGGCCGGTGACGGCGCCGCGATTCCGCTGCACCCGTGGGCGCTGCCCGCGCTGGCGCCGAAGCAGGCCATCATCTGCGGCCGCCCCACCCTGCACCGCGAGGTGAGCGCCCTGCTCGCGGACCCCGACGTCACCGTCTACGCCGTCACGACGGGGCCCCGCTGGCCCGACGTCTCCGGCAACGTCGCCGCGACCGGCACCCGGGTGCTCCCGGTGGGCGAGCCCGACCCGGCCTGGCTCCGGCGGTGCGCCGACGCGGACCTCGCCGCGCGGGAGGCGG
>JBEBXD010000041.1:0-36722 GCA_040391845.1 Tsukamurella paurometabola
CAGCTGGTCCAGGTAGCCAACTGAGAGATCCTCCGGGAAACCCGGGGTGGTTCACGGGTGCTCGAGGAGGTCGGCCAGCGGCCTCCGTCGTATGCGACAGTCAAGCGGCGGCTCCCAATGTTCGCGGAACCTGTTTGGCGGCAAGCATTATCAGCGGCGTGTGCTGATCATTCGGGGATCGGGCCGGCGACGCTGCTGCTCTATGATGTGACGACCTTGTACTTCGAGACCGACACCGAGGACGAGTTCCGCAAGCCCGGCTTCTCCAAAGAGCGACGGCTCGAACCGCAGATCACCGTTGGGTTGTTGACCGACCCGGCCGGGTTCCCCCTGCAGATCGAAGCATTCGAGGGCAACCGGGCCGAGACCACCACGATGCTGCCGACCATTGCAGCGTTCACCGCCGCCCACCACCTTCAAGCGGGGCAGGTGACGATCGTCGCTGACGCCGGGATGGTCTCCGCGGCCAATAAGCAGGCTCTCGAGGAAGCCGGGCTGCGGTTCATCATCGGCGAGCGCCTCGGCGTGCGGGTGCCGTGGATCATCGACGATTGGCGCCGCCGGCATCCCGGGCAGGATCCCGACGATCAGCTCGTGCTGACCCAGCCGATGCCCGCGGGCCCGGCCGACAAACGCCGCGATCACGTCGTCTACTACCAGTATCGGGCCGCCCGAGCCCGCCGCACACTCAAGGGCATCGACGAGCAAATCGCCAAGGCGCAGAAGGCTGTTGACGGGAAGATTCCGGTCAAACGGAACCGGTTCGTCACCATCTCAGGCGCCACCAAGAGCATCAACCGCGACCTCGAAGCACACAACCGAGCCCTTGCCGGCTGGAAGGCCTACGTCACCAACATCGACGCCCCGACACCGGACTTCGTCATCGGCTCCTACCACCAGCTCTGGCGGATCGAGAAGAGCTTCCGCATGACCAAATCCGATCTCGCTGCCCGGCCGATCTACCACCGGCTCCGCGACAGCATCGACGCACACCTGACCATCGTCTTCGCCGCCCTCGCCATCACCCGACTCATCGAAGGACGCACCGGCTGGAGCATCAAGAAATTCATCACCACCGCCCGCCGCTACCGCACCATCGAAATCCAAGCCGGGCAGCACACCATCACCGCCGCCGACCCGACCCCTCCGGAACTGCAACAAGCGATCTCGGATCTACTTGCGCACTAATTTGAGCCAAGTCAGGTCACGATCCTGCGCCCGGCCTGACAGCCCTGCTCAGGTGTGACGCGGACGCTACTACAGGGGCGCCGGGCCCAACAACCAACTCCCGAGGCTCAATGGCCTGAGCTGAAACCACCCCACATCAATTTCAACCGATCTTCATATGTTTCGGAAACAGACCACAAATCTGCGCACATCCTTGACGCTCGCGTCATCGCGTCCACATACCGCGCGATCGGACGAATTATCTACTACTCTGACCGCGGTCACTCGCGTTCGATCAGCCCGCGAAAAGGAGCATGACATTGGATCGCTGAAGACATTTTTCAGAACCTCAAAGCACTTGTCGGGATTCCAAGCGATATCGAGACACAGCGTGTAGAATTCCTGAGTACTTCTATTTCCCCAGTACGCCTTCTGGTCGACATCGGAAACGCACTCATCCGGCATTGTGACGACTTGGACAACACGATAGGTTCCGTCCTTGCAATCCTTTTGAGTAAACTTCCCCGTGGCGTCCGAAAGCGAAACACATTGCCCCAAGGCCGGTGCCGAATCGCGCCGAGGCGCCGAAGAAGACAGATCGGATGGGACCAACTTAGTTGGCAGCAACTCGAACGATTTCCGATCGTCCTCATTATATGAGACCCCATGGTAGTTGTCAGCAGGGGGCGACTCCGGCGCAGCACTTGCAGTACCGTTCCCGTTCGAGCTCGAGTAGACGCCAGAACAGCCTATGGCAAGGAACGCGATAGTCAACAGCGCTAAGAGTTGCGCGCAACGATTCCCAGCGGAGCGCCCAATAGGAATCATCTGGGAACTCCGATCGAAACAATGCTATCATCAGACGGCCCGATACCAGCAGCAGTCAATAGGGAATTCTTCACATCGAACCACATGGGAAAGTTCGGGCTATCATAGAAGATTGGAGGATTCGCCTCAATCATCTTCTTGAGGCCATCTACCTCCGACACCCTTTTCTTATCGACTACCGCGAAGTAGAGCCCCCGGTTCTTTGTAGCTACAGCCGTTACGACGAGATTCTCCCAGTTTCGACTGGAAAGATCCGCGCCGCGAAGAGGAAGGGAGAATAGGTTCGGTGTAGAATCCAACCCTCCGGGAAACTTCGTAGGCCAACCCAACTTGCGCATTGCGCCCGCAACCGATTGTCCGCGCAATCCATCGAGTATAACCTCTTGTGCTTGTCGGGCTTGCTCAATTTCTTGGTCAGTTACAACTCCCTCGATACCTGGAAGAGAATGGCCAACTACCACGGAGCTCGATACCGAAGTGCTCGGGTGTTCATCCCCTTGCGCGACAGGCCCGCAACCGGAAGCTAAGCAGGCAACGATCGCTGCCGAGAAAACCACGTGCACTGTCCGCCAATTCCACTCACATCTGAACATTTCTATTGCCTCAGATCCATGATCGGAACCCGCTTACCCGCTGGCGTATAGGCCCAAAGCGTGATCCCCTGGAAAACCCACATAGTACGAGTCGGGCGGCCATCGAATACACCTGGAGTATTGCACGAGACCGGAACATCAACAACAATGTACCTAGGATACGCCTGAAGGTAGCTTCCAACCGGAACTCTGTCGCTCGGGCTGATGTCGATCGACCTTTCCGTAGAATTGGTCACGTCCGTGCTCGGAAACACGTATTCGACACCAGCCTCAGCACCCACCTTCGCTTCGAATACTTTGAAGCTCGCCCCGGCTTCACCTGAGACTCCGGCAGTCAGTTTAAGTTGGGCTCCGTTCTCGGTTACGGATACTTTTGACTTCTCATGGATTCCTGATTCTCCGAGCAAGATTGCACCAGGGGCGATCATTGCGGAATCCTCGTCGACCTCCACGCGATTGAAAGATACCGGTCCATTCCGTCGACAGTACAGCGTGTTATAGCGAGATGATGCAAGGTTCTCAATACAACCCGGGCAGAATTGAGGAGGAATCGGAGTTCGGATCACAATAGGCATGGAATTGCCAGGGCCCGCTATTACCCTAGATAGTGATTCCTGCCAATCGACTACCTGAGCGCGTGCCTCTTGACACAGGCGTGCATAATCAAATCCAACACTCGAATTCCCTGCGGGTGAGTCAGGATTTGGTGCAGCGGCCGAAGTCGTAGGAGGCTCCTGTCCAACTCCGGTAGTATTGCACCCAACAATGCAGCCGGGCTGAGTGGGGACTGCCGGTGTGTCTGCAGAGCCGGTCGCCTCGGCGCCGGGGGACTCGGTCGCACCGGGTTGGCCCGTGGGAAGCACGTTGCCACCGGACTGATCGCCGCCCTGCGTGGGACTGCTGCCCTGCGTCGGAGCCTGCGGCGGAGTGATCGTCGGCCCACCAGGATTCGGGCCGCAATTGTTCGAGCCGTCCGGGCACGGGAACGCCGCGACCGGCGCCGGACTGACCGCGTTGCCGGCCAGGTTCCCCACAACGGTGAAGGTCATGACCAGCACCGCCACCAATGTGAGACCCGCCGCGGGCCGAACGCGAATCATGTTGCTAATCATAGGATCACCGGCCTTCCATACGCCGTCACCGAATCGGTGTTCCGCGCCGTCACGATCGACACCGTCGCGAAACTACGCAAGCTGACCGGGCCGATGCACGCCGTCACCTTGATGTGCACATCCCGGAACGTCTCCGCACCATACGAACCCTGCAACGGCTTCGTCCCATACGGAATCGTCGTGATGGTCCCGGGCTTCAACGTGCCGCTGAGCTGCCCAGTAGCCGTCAATGTGTTGCTCAGGTTGCCTGTGACACCGGCATTCCCGCCCACCGTGCCACTGCCCTGACCGCCGGTAGTGCCGCCCTGCCCTGTCCCGGAAAGGTTCACGCCCACCGTCGGCGAGATACCCGTCGTGATCGCATCGGACAATCCCCCGGTCAGCGTGATCCCCGACGACACATCCGTATTGCACCCCAACTGGTACCCGGTGGTCACCGACGCCGACTGCACCGGAACCTTCCCGTTCCCGGAGATCTCAGCCACAGCCTTGAGCGTGGTGAACCCCTCACGCGCCTGCGGCGACTGCGCCAGATTCGGATAGCGATCCACCTTCTCACCCGACTTGCGGATCAGAACCTTCCACCCGTCATCAGTCACGATCTCCCGACGCGCATCCGGCACCCTCTCCGAATCGATCTTGGGCTTCGGCTTCGCCACACCCACCGGCTGCCCCGGCGCGGCTGGCGAATCAGGCTCAGCCGAAGCCACCCCCGCGCCGAGCGACCACAGCACCGCCGAGACGACCACGAGCGCACCCGCACAACGCCCAACCGGCCGCAGAGAAACCAACGGGGCGCACAGCCTCATATCAGGGGGTGTGGCACTTTGCTTTCGCATGCACATGCCTTGAAGCTACACCGCTTTGCAATGCTTGTCTTCACCTTGACACATTTCGTCTGGAGTGTCAGTACGTGCAGTTCACTACAACGAACGTAGTCAGTCCGCGAGGTGTGTGCGCCCACCGCGTGAGGGCGTGCGGACTACTCGAGCGCGTCCAGGTCGATCGTCACCTCGAAGGGAACCGACGTGGTGAAGACTCCCTCGACCCGTCGGCCGACGTACGCGCCGTCGACGAGGATCAGAGCCTCCAGGAACCGCTCATCGGGGTCGACGATCCAGTAGTGCTCGATCCCCGCCTCCGCGTACTCGCTGCGCTTCATGACGAGGTCGACCCGGCGCGTGCCCGGGGACAGGATCTCGATGGCGACGAGCACGTCCGCCGCCGTCAGCGTCGCATCCTCGTCACCCCGACAGACCACGAGGTCGGGGATGCGGACCGTGGCGGGGGTGTGCGGATCGATGATCACATCCGCCTCGGGCGTGACGCGGACGCCGTCGGGCCGTTGGGCCAACAGCTGACTGCCGAGTCCGAGCACGACGTTCTGGTGCCGTTGCCTCGGCTGCGGTGACACGATCAGGACCCCCTCCTGAACCTCGTACCGCTGCGACGTCTCCTCCCCCAAGGCACGCCAGTCGTCGAGCGACATCAGGTCGCGACGACGAATTGCAGAGGTCATACCGCCAGTCTAAGCCGGTGCCATCGGCCTCGCGAACGGTTCGCTACCGCTCCTTGGACCGCACCCGGATGCCGCTCAGCGGGAGGGACACGTCACCGGAGGGGTCGGTGAAGAAGTCGTTGCCCTTGTCGTCGACCACGATGAACGCGGGGAAGTCCTCCACCTCGATCTTCCACACCGCCTCCATGCCGAGCTCGGGGTACTCGATGATCTCCTGGCTCTTGATGCAGTCCAGCGCCAACCGGGCAGCCGGGCCGCCGATCGAGCCGAGGTAGAAGCCCCCGTGCTCGTCGCACGCCCGGGTCACCTGCTTGGAGCGGTTCCCCTTGGCCAGCATCACCATCGAACCGCCCGCGGCCTGGAACTGGTCGACGTAGCTGTCCATCCGGCCCGCGGTGGTGGGGCCGAAGGAGCCGGACGCCATGCCCTCCGGCGTCTTGGCGGGGCCGGCGTAGTACACCGGGTGATCGCGCAGGTACTGCGGCATCTCCTCGCCCGCGTCCAGGCGCTCCTTGATCTTCGCGTGCGCGATGTCGCGCGCGACCACGAGCGGCCCGGTGAGCGAGAGCCGGGTCTTCACCGGGTACTTCGACAGCGCGGCGAGGATCTCCGGCATGGGTCGGTTCAGGTCGATCTCCACGACCGCGCCGCCCTCGATGTCCTCGGCCACCCCGGCGTCCGGCATGTACTGCGCGGGATCGGTTTCCAGCTGTTCGAGGAACACGCCGTCGGCGGTGATCTTGCCCAGCGCCTGCCGATCCGCGGAGCAGGAGACGGCGATCGCGACGGGCAGCGAGGCACCGTGGCGCGGCAGCCGGACGACGCGCACGTCGTGGCAGAAGTACTTGCCGCCGAACTGCGCGCCGATCCCGAAGGACTGGGTGAGTTCGAAGACCTTCTCCTCCAGCTCCTTGTCCCGGAAGCCGTGCGCCGCCATCGATCCCGATTCCGGAAGCTCGTCCAGGTAGTGGGCCGAGGCGTACTTCGCGGTCTTGAGCGCGAACTCGGCGGAGGTGCCGCCGATGACGATCGCCAGGTGGTACGGCGGGCAGGCCGCGGTGCCCAGCGAGCGGATCTTCTCGTCGAGGAACGTCAGGATGCGGTCCGGGTTGAGGATCGCCTTCGTCTCCTGGAACAGGAACGACTTGTTGGCGCTGCCCCCGCCCTTGGCCATGAACAGGAACTTGTACTCCGGGCCCTTCGGCCCCTGCTCGGTGGCGTAGATCTCCACCTGCGCAGGCAGATTCGTGCCGGTGTTGCGCTCCTCGTACATCGTGATCGGCGCGTTCTGCGAGTAGCGCAGGTTCAGCTTCGTGTACGCGTCGTAGACGCCGCGGGAGATCCACTCCCCGTCGTCCACACCCGTCAGGACGCCCTCGCCCTTCTTGCCCATGACGATCGCGGTGCCCGTGTCCTGGCACATCGGCAGCACGCCGCCGGCGGAGATGTTGACGTTCTTGAGCAGGTCCAGCGCCACGAAGCGGTCGTTTCCCGACGCCTCGGGATCGTCGATGATCCGCCGCAGCTGCCGCAGGTGCGCCGGGCGCAGGTAGTGGCTGATGTCGTGCATCGCCTCTGCCGTGAGCTGCTGCAGCGCCTCCGGCTCCACCTTGAGGAACCGCTGCCCGTCCACCTCGAAGGTCGAGACGCCCTCGGTCGTGATCAGCCGGTACGGCGTCGTATCGGGACCGATGGGCAGCAGGTCGGAGTAGATGAATTCGGGGCTGTTCGAAGTCACCCATCGAGGGTATTCCCCGGCATATCGCCGGTCCGGGTTAGGCTGCCCTACCTGCGGGTATCCGGGCCCGACGGTGCCCCGCGCGCGTACCCGCCCGCGAGGCCGCGACGATCATGGGGCCGGTCCAGTACCCTGGTCAGACGTGACCGACGTCCCCCGGGTGGCCGCACGCCAGGCGCCACCGCCGCTGCCGGCGCCCCGCGCGGGCGTGGAACACACCGCCGGCGAAGGGGTGCCGCTCCCGGAGCGCCAGTTCTTCGTCGAGGAGTTCCGCGGGATCACCATCGTGGTCGCCCTCCCACAGATCGACGCCGCGACCCTGGAGGTGGCGGGCCGCACCGTCGACGCCTTCACGGCGGGCGATACCCGCTTCGTCTTCGTCGTTCCGGCCGACCGCGTCGCCGAGACCGCCGCGGCGATCGGGGCCCGCGCGGTCGACGGCGCGTCCACCTGGAACGACGACGTCGTCGCCGACCTGTGGCTCGCGGTGACCGACGCGCGGCGCGTCGTGGTCGGGGCGGATCCCGCGGCCCTGGCGCACACCGCCGGGGCCGTGTCCACCAGCGTCCGCGCGGCGAAGATGGTGCTCACCGATCCCGGCGGGGGCTGGGGCACCCCGCCCCGCAGCTACGCGGACATCGACCTGCACGGTGAGCGCCTCGCGGCGCACCTGGCCGCCCGCGGACTCGACGACTACGCCCCCGCCGCGCAGGCGGCCCTCCTGGGCGGGGCGTACAGCGTGAACCTGTGCCGCGCCGAGGACCTCGACTACGAGCTCCTCACCTTCGACGGGCGCGGCACGGTACTCACCCACGGCCGGTACCTTCACGTGACCCCGCTGCAGGTGGACGACTTCGCCCGGATCGAGTCACTGGTCCAGCAGGGCGTCCGCGAGGGGATCCTCAAACCCCGCAGCCGGACCGAGATCGCCAGGATGGCCGCGGGCGGGCTCGGCGCCCGGGTGTTCCGCACCGGCCACCTCGCCGGCGTGGTGGGCCTCGAGGTCGACCGCTACGCCGGCACCGGCTACGCCGAGGTCTCCGGCCTGATCACGGTCGCCGAATTCTCCGGCCTCGGCGCGGGAAGCCTCCTGATCGACGGGCTGCTCGAGCTGTGCCGCTCCCGGGGGTTGACGCACGTCTTCGCGGTGACCGTCAGCGACAGCGCCGCGGACTTCTTCGTCCGGCGGGGATTCCGGGAGGTCGGGCACGACGCCGTTCCGGCGCGTAAGTGGGAGGGCTACGACGCCGCGCGCCTCGAAGTCGCGCGCTGCTTTCTGCGCCCCGTGGAGGCCCGCGCTGCGGGGTCCTGACCGCGCCCGTTCTGAAACCGCGCCACTCCGCGGTCACGGCGAAGCATATCCATCGTGACCGCGGAGACGACCGGTTTCGGACCGCGTCACGCTCCCGGAGCGAACTCCTCGAGCATCTCCGTCACCAGCGCCGCGATCGGCGACCGCTCGGAGCGGGTCAGCGTCACGTGCGCGAACAGCGGGTGGCCCTTGAGCTTCTCGATCACCGCGGCCACGCCGTCGTGCCGGCCCACGCGCAGGTTGTCGCGCTGCGCCACGTCGTGCGTGAGCACCACCCGCGATCCGGCGCCCAGGCGGGACAGGACCGTGAGCAGCACGTTGCGTTCCAGCGACTGCGCCTCGTCGACGATCACGAACGAGTCGTGCAGCGAGCGGCCGCGGATGTGGGTGAGCGGCAGCACCTCCAGCATCCCGCGGGACATCACCTCGTCCATCACCTCCGGCGAGGCGAGGCCGTCGAGGGTGTCGAACACCGCCTGCGCCCAGGGCCCCATCTTCTCGTTCTCGGTACCGGGCAGGTAGCCCAGCTCCTGCCCGCCCACGGCGTACAGCGGCCGGAACACCACCACCTTGCGCTGAGTCCGCCTCTCCAGCACCGCCTCCAGGCCCGCACACAGCGCCAGCGCCGACTTGCCCGTGCCCGCCTTGCCGCCGAGCGAGACGATGCCCACCGACTCGTCGAGCAGCAGGTCCAGAGCGACGCGCTGCTCGGCGCTGCGGCCGTGCAGGCCGAAGGCCTCGCGGTCGCCGCGCACCAGCTGCACCTGCTTCTCCGCCGTCACCCGGCCCAGCGCGCTCGAGGTGCCGCCCAGCAGGCGGACACCGGTGTTGCAGGGCAGCTCCCGCGCGGCGTCGTGATCGACCACGCCGTCGGCGAACAGCGCGTCGATCACCTGCGGCGCGACCTCGAGCTCCTCCATGCCGGTCCACCCGGAGGTCACCACGTCCTGCGCGCGGTACTCGTCGGCGGGCAGGCCCACCGCGCCGGCCTTGACGCGCAGCGGGATGTCCTTGGACACCAGCGTCACGTCCCTGCCCTCGGCGCGCAGGTTCAGGGCACACGCGAGGATGCGGGAATCGTTGGTCTCCGTGCGGAACCCGACGGGCAGCACCATCGGATCGATGTGGTTGAGCTCCACCTGGACCGTGCCCCCGCCCGGGGTGGGGATCGGCTGGTCGAGGCGTCCGTGCTCGAGCCGCATGTCGTCGAGCATGCGCAGCGACTCGCGGGCGAACCAGCCCAGCTCGGCGTGGTGGCGCTTGCCCTCGAGCTCGCTGATCACCACGAGCGGCAGCACCACGTCGTGTTCGGCGAAGCGGGTGATGGCCCAGGGGTCGGAGAGCAGGACGGAGGTGTCGAGCACGTACGTGCGGGGGTTCTCACGGAAGGACACGGTGACGCTCCTAGCCTGCGCGGCGCCCACGCAGGGCGTGTAGCTGCGGCCGGCCGGTCCCAACACCTCGGTGCGCGGTCTACGCACCGACGACGAGGACCGGGGCCGGCCCTCTCGCGACGAGTTGTCGAGTCACGGTTGGAACCTCCCGGGACGAACTGCTTCCCCGCAATCCGTCACCGCCAACGTAACGCCGAACGCGCCGCGCGGCCCGCAGGCTGCGCGGCGCGTTCGTGAACAGTTCGTTACGAGCGGACGCGGAGGTCTACAGCTCGAGGCCCCACTTCGCGAGCAGGGTGTTCAGGACCTCGCGGTCCCGCTCCGGGGAGCTGATCCCGGCCTCGGTGACGATGCGGCGCGACTCGTCCAGGCCGTCGGCGGTCTCGGCGCCGATCGGCGAGGTGGCACGCGCCTGGCCCAGCAGGGCGTCCTTGACGTGGCCCTCGTTGACGTCGAGCGCGACGGTGAGCAGCTCGGTCCAGTAGTGCTGCTGGGTACGGTCGTCCGCCGCGACCTTGCGCAGCGTGGTGACCAGGCCGGCCGGGGTGCCCTCGGCCTTCTCGGCGAAGTCGGCGAGCCGGTCGAAGTAGTCCGCCGACAGCGCCTCGTGGGTGATCACCATGGCGATCTGCTCGGCGACGTGGATCTCCGCGCGGGTGCCCTCGTACTGCCGGTAGCCGCGGGTCACGGCCTCGAGCCGCCACATCTCCAGCTGCTGCACGTCGAAGGTGCGGCTGACCACCACGTGGTCGCGCAGCGCGATGCCGTGGCGGTTCTCCTCGGCGGTCCAGTGGCCGACGAACTTGCCCCAGTCGGACTCGATGAGGTGGTGCTGGGCCAGCAGCCGGTGGAACGACGGCAGGTGGTCCTTGGTGAGCAGGCCGAGGACGAGGCCGTGCGCGACGACGGGATCGACCTTCACGTCCTCGGGCGTGAAGTCCTCGCCGCCGAGGAAGGCGTAGTTGCGACCGTCGTCCCACGGGACGAAGTCGTGCGGCTGCCAGGCATCACCGGCCTCGACGTAGGCCGCGCGGATGTCCGGCAGCGCCTTGTCGATGGCGAGCGTCAGGTCGTCCTCAATGGTGCTGGAAGTCACCCGGCCACTCTAGTGCAGTGCCCGCCCGGCCTTCAAATCCCAGGTCGGAGACGTGACGAACCCGGAACCGGGGTTCAGCGCGAGAGCAGGCCCCAGTCCTCGAGGCCCTCGTACAGCGGCACCTCCAGGGCGAGGGCGGAGACGCGGGCCCGCAGCGCGGCGGTGTCGGCGGCCTTGCCCTGCGCGAGGGCGGTGCCGATGATGTCCGCCACCTCGGTGAACTCCTTGGCCCCGAACCCGCGGCTGGCGAGCGCCGCAGTGCCGATCCGCAGGCCGGAGGTCACCATCGGCGGGCGCGGGTCGAACGGGACCGCGTTGCGGTTGACCGTGATGCCGACCTCGTGCAGCAGGTCCTCGGCCTGCTGGCCGTCGAGGTCACTGTTGCGCAGGTCGACGAGCACGAGGTGCACGTCGGTGCCGCCGGTGAGCACGGTGACGCCGGCGTCTGCCACGTCCTTGCCGTTGAGCCGCTCGGCGAGGATCTTGGCTCCCTCAAGGGTGCGCTGCTGCTTGTCGCGGAACTCGTCCGTGCCCGCCACCTTGAGCGCGACGGCCTTGGCGGCGATCACGTGCATGAGCGGGCCGCCCTGCTGGCCGGGGAAAACGGCGGAGTTGAGCTTCTTCGCCCACTCCTGCTTGGCCAGGATGATGCCGGAGCGGGGGCCGCCGAGGGTCTTGTGCACGGTGGAGGACACCACGTCCGCGTGCGGCACGGGGCTCGGGTGCAGCCCGGCGGCGACGAGGCCGGCGAAGTGCGCCATGTCCACCCACAGGTGGGCGCCCACCTCGTCCGCGATGGACCGGAAGGCCGCGAAGTCGAGGTGGCGCGGGTAGGCGGACCAGCCGGCGACGAGGACCTTCGGCTTCGCGTCGAGGGCGATCTTGCGCACCTCGTCCATGTCCACCCGGTGGTCCTCCTTGGACACGCCGTAGAAGACGTTCTCGTAGAGCTTGCCGGAGAAGTTCAGGCGCATGCCGTGGGTGAGGTGGCCGCCGTGCGCGAGGTCGAGCCCCATCAGCGTCTCGCCGGGCTCCATCAGGGCCTGCAGCACCGCGGCGTTGGCCTGCGCGCCCGAGTGCGGCTGGACGTTGGCGAACTCGGCGCCGAAGAGCTCCTTGGCGCGATCCCGGGCCAGGTCCTCCACCACGTCCACGTACTCGCAGCCGCCGTAGTAGCGGCGGCCCGGGTAGCCCTCGGCGTACTTGTTGGTGAGCACGGAGCCCTGCGCCTGCAGCACCGCGCGCGGCACGAAGTTCTCCGACGCGATCATCTCCAGGGTGTCGCGCTGGCGGGCGAGCTCGCCGTTCATGGCGGCCGCGACCTCGGGATCGAGTTCGGCCAGGGACGCGGAGTTCACGCTGGAATCGCTCATGTGGTCATCCTAAGCGGCGAGCTCCCGGCGCAGCGCAGACGGGGTGAGGGGCTCGTCGAGGAGGCGCCCGAAACGCTCCGCGCGCGCCCCCGGCTCCGGGTCCGCGCCGAGCCAGCGGCCGAGCAGTGCGTAGCCCTCCACGTAGGTGGAGATGTACGCCCGCCACAGCGGCGAGCCGACGAAGCGCAGCGCCTGCCGCGCGCTCCGCTCCGCCATGAGTCCCCAGCGCTGCAGGTACGCGGCCACGTCGTCCTCGCTCGCGTGCCGGTCGTGCAGCATCAGCGCGGCGTCCTGCCGCACGTACAGCAGGCCCGACGATGCCGCCGCGATCCGCTCGGCGCGGTCACCGTCGAACGCGAGGCCGAGGTCGGCGTAGATCTCCTGCGCCCAGCGGCCCCAGCCGGGGCCGAGCGCGGCGTGCAGCGCGTGATCGGCGAGGCCCTCCGCCATCAGGCACTGCGGGGTGTTGACCAGGAAGATGGTTTGTTCGGCCTGCTGCACTCCACCGTTCTCGTGGCGCACCAGAAGCTGCTCCTTGCGGCAGTGCTCGGTGTGGTGGCCGGGGTAGGCCTCGTGCGCGATGAGGTGCGGCAGCGACGAGAGGTACTGCGGCAGATCGCCGTTGATCGCGACCCGGGAGCGGTACCCGCCCAGGTAGTAGTTGAACCCCGACCACGGCTTATCGCGCTCGATCTCGAACGCGACGGTCTCCGCCTCGGGGAGCCCGTACCGGCCGCGGACGATCTCGCGCAGCCCTCCCGCGAGCGCCTCCACCACCTCGGGCACGCGCTCGGTGGGGACGGCGAACCGTTCGCGCTGCGCCTGCATGCGGGGCTGCAGCGGGCCGGACCCGTCGAGCAGCTCGTCCAGCGCGGCGTGCGCGGCCTCGTAGTCGGCGGTGTCCCCCATCGCGATGTCCACGTCGAAGTAGGCCCGCACCTCGTCGACGAAGCCGATCGGCGCACCGTCGAACCTGCGGGCCGAGCACTCCAGCGCCCGGACGTGCCCGGCCAGGAACTCGCGCCGCTCCGCGCTCAGTGACGCGTCCGCCTCGAGGTCGCGCAGCAGGGCACGCGCCTGTCCGGCGAGCCGGGCCGGTTCGGGGGCGTCCTCGGCCTCCACGGCCCGACGGTGCGCCGGGTCACCGAAGTAGGCGTCCACGAAACCGGATTCGATGCGGTCGAACCGCAGGCCGAGCCGCAGGTAGCGGTCGGTGACACTGAGCTCGGTCATGCGTGCCAGACTAGATCCCATGTCCGACGCGGGGAGCGGAGCCCGGTGAGCGAACCGAGCCCGTACATCGAGCTCGACCGCGCTCAGTGGCGCGAGCTCCGGCAGTCGACGCCGCTGTCGCTGACGGAGGAGGAGTTGTCCCATCTCCGGGGCCTCGGCGAGCAGATCGACCTGGCCGAGGTGGCCGAGGTCTACCTCCCCGTATCGCGCCTGATCCACCTGCAGGTGGCCGCACGGCAGCGGCTGTACGCGGCGACCGCGACCTTCCTCGGCGAGCAGCGCCACGACGCGCAGGTGCCGTTCGTGATCGGCGTCGCCGGCTCGGTGGCCGTGGGCAAGTCCACCACCGCCCGCGTGCTGCAGGCCCTGCTGGCCAGGTGGGATTCGCACCCCCGCGTGGACCTCGTGACCACCGACGGATTCCTGTACCCCACAGCGGAACTCGAACGTCGCGGCCTGATGCATCGCAAGGGATTCCCCGAGTCCTACGACCGGCGAGCCCTGCTGCGGTTCGTCACCGCGGTGAAGTCGGGCGCCGAGGACGCGACCGCGCCGGTGTACTCGCACACGCTCTACGACATCGTGCCCGACGAGTTCATCCACGTGCGCCGGCCCGACGTGCTGATCGTGGAGGGGCTCAACGTGCTGCAGACCGGGCCGCGGCTCATGGTCTCGGACCTGTTCGACTTCTCCGTGTACGTGGACGCGCGGATCGAGGACATCGAACGCTGGTACGTCGACCGGTTCCTGTCCATGCGGACCACCTCGTTCGCGGATCCCACCTCGCACTTCCACCACTACTCGGGGCTCTCCGACGTGGAGGCGCGGGACCGGGCCGAGGGCATCTGGGCGGGCATCAACCGGCCCAACCTGGTGCAGAACATCCTGCCCACCCGGCCGCGCGCGACCCTGGTGCTGCGCAAGGACGCCGACCACTCGATCAACCGCGTCCGGCTGCGGAAACTGTAGCCGCCACGCCCATCCCGGCCGGATGCGAAACCCCGCGTCGGGGTCATCGCCGACCGGGGTGGACCCGCTGATGCACGACGTCGAAAACGTTGCGCCGCGCGACGATCCGGCGTGAGGTCCCGCGACCTACGCCCCGAACCGGCGGTGTCGCGCGGCGTAGTCCCGCAGGGCGCGCAGGAAGTCGACGCGCCGGAACTCGGGCCAGTAGGCCTCGGTGAACCAGATCTCGCTGTAGGCGCTCTGCCACAACAGGAATCCGGAGAGCCGCTGCTCGCCGGAGGTGCGGATCACGAGATCCGGGTCGGGCTGGCCCTTGGTGTACAGGTGCTGGTCGATCCCGTCGACGGTGACCGCGTCCACCAGTTCCTGGCCCGACATGCCCTCGGCGAGCTCGCTGCGCAGGAGGGACTGCACGGCGTCCACGATCTCCTTGCGCCCGCCGTACCCGACCGCCACGTTCACGTGCGTGCCGGTCCGCCCGACGGTGCCCTGGGCCGCCTCGGTGAGGCGGCGCGCCGCGGCTGCGGGCAGGAGGTCCATCGCCCCGACGATCTTGACGGACCAGTTCTTGTCCGGCCCGGAGATCTCCTCCACCACGTCGGTGATGATCTCGAGCAGCGCGGAGAGCTCGTCGGGGTCGCGCTGCAGGTTCTCCGTCGAGAGCAGGTAGATGGTGGCGAGCTCGATGCCCGCCTCATCGCACCACTCGAGCATCTCTGCGATCTTCTTCGCGCCCATGCGGTAGCCGTGGCTCACGTCGGTGAAGCCGGCGGCGCGGGCCCAGCGCCGGTTGCCGTCGCACAGCACGGCCACGTGCCGCGGTCGCTGCGCGCCCTCGCGGTACGCGTCCGTGAGTTCCCCCACCAGGCGGCGCTCGTACAGCGCGTACACGGGTGCGACGAGTTTGCGGGCCGGCCCGACCGGCAGCGACGCGGGAATTCTGGGGGCGCTCACCACGCGTGCAACATTACGCCGCGCGACCTGTGGGGCGGCTGAGGTTCAGCCGTGCGCTGCGTAGATGGCAGCGGCCAGCTCCGTGCGCAGCGCCTGGAACTCCGGCGTGGCGGTCACCGCCGGGTCGCGGACGGTGTCCGGGCCGTCGCCGGGCAGCTCGACCTTCCGGTCGATCACCACGCGGCCCGGGCGGGCGCTCATCACCAGCACGCGGGTCGAGAGGAACACGGCCTCCTCCACCGAGTGGGTGATGAACACGATGGTCTTGCCCGCGTCGCGCCAGAGCTTCAGCAGGTCCACCTGCAGTCGCTCCCGGGTGAGCGCGTCGAGCGCGCCGTACGGCTCGTCCATCAGCACGATCGCGGGATCGTTGACCAGCACCCGCGCGATCTGGGCGCGCTGCTGCATGCCGCCGGAGAGCTCGTACGGCCGCTTGTCGCCGAAGTCGCCGAGCCCCACCAGGTCCAGCAGCCGCTGCGCCCGCTCACGGCGCTCGGCCTTGCCCACGCCGCTCACCCTGGGGCCGAATTCGACGTTCCCGCGCACCGTCAGCCACGGATACAGGGTGGGGGCCTGGAAGACGACCCCCCGATCCGCCGACGGTGCGGTGACCCGCGCGCCGCCCACCTCGACGACCCCCTCCGTGGGCTCCTCGAAGCCGGCGATGAGCCGCAGCAGGGTGGTCTTGCCGCAGCCCGAGGGGCCCACGATCGAGACGAACTCCCCCGGTTCGATGGTGAGGTCGGTGGGCTGCAGCGCGACGGTCTGCCCGCTGGCGGTGTCGTAGGTCTTGCCGACGCCGGTCAGCTCGACGCGTTCGGTATCGCTCATCGTGTGGCCTCCTGTGCCGCCGCCGCGTGGACGCCGTCCGTGTAGTGCTGCGCCGGCGCCACGCCCTGCACCTGCCCCTGCTGGAGCAGGAACTCGGCGGTGCGGCGGATGTCGGCGCCGAGCTGCCCGCCCAGGTGATCGGGGCCGGCCTGGGTCTTCGCGTCGAAGTAGGCGTACCCCTTGATCTGCGTGAGCACCTGCTCCGGCGGCACCCCCAGCTGCCCGGCGATGTGCTCCGCCGCCTTCTTCGGGTCCGTGTTCAGCAGGTTCGCGGCCCAGCCCTGCGCGGCGGTCCAGATCTTCAGGAACGCCGGGTTCTCGCGCACGAAGTCGCTGCGGGCACCCTCGAGGTCGTAGGTGGGCGCGCCCTGCTCGGCGACCTGGGCGCTCGTGGTGAGCACCGTGCCGTTCAGCTGCCCCAGCGTGGGCTCCCAGATGTAGGTGGCGTCGATCTGGCCGCCGTTCCACGCCCCGCGGATGGCGTCCGGCGCCAGGTTGATCACCTGGGCGTCGTTCACGCCCGCCTTGTCGAGGGCGGTGAGCAGGCTGTAGTGCGCGGTGGACGCGAACGGCACGGCGATCCGCTTGCCGTGCAGGCCGGCGACGCCTCTGATCGCGGGGTCGCGGGCGACGAGCGACTCGGCGGCGCCGATCCGGTCCTGGATCCAGATCACCTTCATGTCGATGTTCAGCGGCGCGCTGAGCGCCTTCGCCGCCGGGGCGCTGCCGAGCAGGCCCACGTCGAGGCTGTTCGCGCCGAACGCCTGGATCACGTCGCCGCCGGAGGCGAACTTGCTCCACACCACGTTCACGTTGGGCATGCACGTCTTCAGCAGGCCGGTGTCCTTGACGACGAGGTCGCCGTTGGGGATCTCCTGCCATCCGATCCGGACGGTGCCGCGCACCGTCGGATCGGCGGCGACGGGGCACGGCGTGCTCCCGCCTATCGAGCGGGACTGCTCGGGCCGGCCGGATTCCACGATGCAGCCGGTGGTGATGAGGCCGACGGCGAGGACGACCCCCGCGGCGCGGGCCGCGCGCGAAGCGCGTGTCATGCCTTCCCCTTCCACGGGACGGCCAGCAGGCCGATCCACTTGATGAGCGAGTCCAGCAGCAGCGCGGTGATTCCGATGACGATGATGCAGGCGATGGTCAGCGGCGTGTTGAGCTGCTGGCCGGCGAGGTAGGCGAGGCCGCCGATGCCGGGGATGCCGTTGTTGAGCTCGGCGGCGACCACCGTGGTCCAGGCGAAGCCGACGGCGATGCGGATGCCGTTGATCACCTCGGGCAGCGTGGCCGGCACGATGACGCCGCGGATGGTCTGCAGCCGGCCCGCGCCGAGCGCGCGGGCGGCGTTGATCTGGTCCTGGCTCACGCCCTGCACGCCGTTGACGGTGGAGATCGCGATGGCGGGGAACGCGGCGAGGAACAGCAGCCACACCTTGGAGGTGTCGCCGATGCCGAACCACACGATGAGCAGGCCGATGTAGCCCAGCGGCGGCAGCGCGCGCAGGAAGTTCAGGTAGGGCTCGATGATGGTGTTGATCGTCTTCGAGGTGCCCATGGCGAAGCCGAGCAGTGGCCCGATGATGATGGCCGCGCCGACGCCGGCGAAGATCCGCTGCAGGCTCGCGACCAGGTGCTCCCACAGGAAGTAGTTCTGCTCGCCGAGCACCTCGCGCGGCACGCCGGGCGCCACCTGGTGCCAGGTGCTGGCCCGCACCGCGGCGTCCCACACCGCCTTCGGGGTGGGCAGGAAGGTCGCGTCGATCAGCCGCAGCCCGCTCACCAGCCACCAGACGGCGACGAAGACGAGCAGCGCGACGAGCCTGACGAGCCAGGTGCGCACCACCTGCGGCAGCGGCTCGATGACGGCGTTCTTCACCCGCAGCAGCGGGGGCTCTCCAGCCATGGATTCCTCTCCGGCGCCGCTCAACGGCACACGAACAGGAAACTCTGTCAGCGAACGGTTCGCACGGAAACCGTTCGAATCGCCGTGATCGTTAGGTGCGCCGGTGCACGTTGCGGGCGGCGACCTGATCGCGCGGCATGATCTGTATCGAGTCGATGTTCACGTGCGGTGGGCGGGTCACGGTCCAGGTCACGGCGTCGGCGATGTCGTCGGCGGTGAGGTTGTCTACACCGTCGTAGATCTTGGCGGCGGCCTCCGTATCACCGCCGAGGCGGACCACGGAGAACTCGGTCTCCACCAGGCCCGGGTCGATCTCGATCACGCGGATCGGCTCCCCCTTGAGCTCGATCCGCAGCACGCGGGTCACGGCGCGGGCGCCGAACTTGGCGGCGTTGTACCCCGCGCCGGTCTCGTACGCCTCGAGCGCCGCGACGGAGCCGATGGTCACGACGCTGGCGGCCGGCGAGGCGCGCAGCTTCGGCAGCAGCGCCTGCACCATGCGCAGGATCGAGAGCACGTTGATGTCGTACATGCGGGCCCAGTCGGCCTCGTCGGCGGTCTCGATCCGGTCCACACCGAGGGCGCCGCCGGCGTTGTTGACCAGCACGTCGGCCTTGTCGATCGCATCGGTGAACGCGCGCACCGATTCCGGGTCGGAGACGTCCAGCGGCAGCGCCGTGACGATCCGCTCGGGGAACTCGGCCTCCAGCCCGGCCTTGAGGTCCTCGAGCCGCTCGAGGCGGCGGGCTCCGATCACCACGTCGAAGCCCGCGCGCACGAGGTGCCGCGCCGTGGCGGCCCCGATCCCGCTGCTCGCTCCGGTGACGACGGCGACTTCAGCCATGTGTTTTCTCCTCCAGTCCGACATCCATGCGGTGGTGTTCCAGGTCGTGCAGGGCGTAGATCGCGAAGGACTCGACGGTGAAGGCCGAGCCGTTGGAACGCAGGCCCGTCCGCGCCCAGTCGCCATCGCCGACGGTGCGGTAGGCGTCGGCGAAGTCCCGCGCCTCGCGCGCGAGTGCCGCAGCGACGACGCTCGGGGCCTGCGCGTTGTAGTCGTCCTCGACCGCGGTGGCATCCTGGTCCCAGTTCGCGAACGCGGCGCCGTCGTGTTCCAGCATCAGCTGCAGCCGCTCGCGCATGATGCGGTGCACGTCGCGGACGTGGCAGCCGTACTCGAGGACCGACCACGTGCGGTCGTCCGGCCGCGTGCGGGCGTCGGGCCGGGCGAGCGCGCCGTCCCAGCCCGCCGCCGATCGGGCGATGCGGCCGGCGACCTCGCCGCGGCGCACCGTGGACGGATCGAATCCACAGGCCGGGCAGGCGTGCTCGATGACCCACGTCCAGTCCTTGGTGTCCGGTTCGATCGCCACACCACGAATCTACTGCCGCCCCGTTTGTTCACGATCTCGGGTGCGCTCGCCTCGCGGAATGTGCGGTCATTCGGCCCCGGAATCGCCGGGACCGATGACCGCGCTTCGTGAGAGCCCCGTAGCGGCGCTGCCTGTCGGACTCGACCGATACCGTTCGGCCATGCTCACGGCGTGGGGAGACGAGAGCGGGTCGAGGCCTGACCTCGACCCGGGTACTTACCTTCTCGCGGCAGCATTGCTCGACGAGAACGACGTATCTGCCGCACGCGACGCCATGGATCGCTCCGGATCGAGGAACCGAAAGTCCACTGGCACGGCAGTAGCGAGGCCCGGCGGATCGAGCTGGTCGAAGCCGTGATCGGTATACCGGTTGCAGCGATCGTGGTCGTCCACCACGACACGGACGCCACCGACCGACGCCACCGCCGCAAGTGCCTTGAGCATCTCCTGCCGCACCTCGCCGACATTCCGTGCTCGACGATCACCTTCGAGTCCCGCTCGTCCTTGGATGCGAGCGATCTCGCCACAATGCAGCTGTTACGCAATCGCCGAGCGATCAGTAGCACCCTCCGGATCGCGCATGCGGTCGGAAGACTCGAACCGGCGCTCTGAATCTCAGACATCATCTGCGGTGCAGTCGTCCAAAGCCGAATCGGACAGCCGCGCTACCTCGACCTGCTGGCCGGCAGCGTGGACCTCCATGAGATCTGATCGGGAAAGGCGCGAGCCGCAGGCCTCGTCATCCGGCGAGTAATCCTGCGGCTCACTTCCAACCCCACCGCGATGGGGCGGCTACGTCTCCAACCATACGAGGCGCGCGACCGGCATGCAACGGCGTTCTCGTAGGCCGCTCAGCGCAGCGCCGCGGCCAGATCGTGCAGCACGGAGTCGGTGGTCTCGAAGTCCATGCACTTGTCGGTGACGGACTGGCCGTAGACCAGCGGCCCGGGGCCGGGCTGCTGCGCGCCGGCGACGAGGAAGGACTCGAGCATGACGCCGGAGATCCCCTTCTCCCCAGCGCCGAGGCGGGCGGCGATCTCCCGGGCGACCTCGGCCTGGCGGACGTGATCCTTGCCCGAGTTGGCGTGCGAGCAGTCCACCATCGCGGTGTTCGGCAGGCCCGCCTTCGTCAGCGCGCCCACCGCCGCGTCCACGGAGGCGACGTCGAAGTTCGGGCCGCCGCGCCCGCCGCGCAGGATGATGTGGCAGTTGTCGTTGCCCACGGTCTCGACCACCGCGGCCGCGCCGTCGTCGTCGGTGCCGAAGAAGACGTGGCGCGAGCCCGCGGAGACCGCACCGTCGATGGCGACCTGCAGGTTCCCGTCGGTGGCGTTCTTGAAGCCGATGGGCATCGACAGGCCGGAGGCGAGCTGGCGGTGCACCTGCGACTCGGTGGTGCGGGCGCCGATCGCGCCCCAGGCGACGGTGTCGGCGATGTACTGCGGGCTGGTCGGCTCAAGGAACTCGCAGCCCACGGGCAGCCCGATCTCCAGGATGTCCAGCAGTAGCCGCCGGGCGGTGCGCAGGCCGCGGGGCACGTCGTACGACTCGTCCATGCCCGGGTCGTTGATGAGGCCCTTCCATCCGACCGTGGTGCGCGGCTTCTCGAAGTACACCCGCATCACGATGAGCAGCTCGTCGGCCAGCTCGTCCGCGATCGGCTTGAGGCGCCGCGCGTAGTCGAGCGCCGCCTCGGGATCGTGCACGGAGCAGGGCCCCACCACGACGAGCAGCCGCTGGTCGCGGCCCGCGATCACGTCGGCGACCGCGGCGCGGTCGGCCTCGACCTGCGCGGCCAGGTGGGGAGCGAGCGGCAGCTCGTCGCGCAGCTGCGCCGGCGAGGGGATCGCGTGGAACGCCGAGACCCGGCGGTTCGATGTGGACGCCGGTGTATCGAGCTCGATGGTCATGGAAAACCTTTCTGGTGACGGCACCAGATCCGTTCCGGCGCCATAGAAAAAGGCAGCGAGTGATCTCGCTGCCCTCGGCTCCGGGTTCGTACGGTCGGGATTATCCGCGCATGCGCGCATCACCGCCGGCTCCACCCGGAGCCTCGGTAAAGCGCCAATACGCGTTCATACCCACGAGCCGAACATAGCACAGCTATCGCGCGATCTCTGTGGCGAGCGTCTCACCGTCGGTGACGGGCAGGGAGCAGACGCTGCCGTGGCAGACGTAGGCCGCGGCCCGCCCGCCCACGGGGCCGCGCCCCTCGAGCAGGGGTTGCGAATCCGTGGCGCCCACGACGACCACCGCCCCTCCGGGCGCGAGCCTGCGCGCCTCGGCCGCCAGCGCGGCGGCGCCGGTGCCATCGGCGATCGCGATCCGCAACCCGGCCGCCGCCTGCTCGGCAACGGCGAGGTGGTGTCCGGCGCCGCGCGGGACGCGCCGGATCAGCTCGCCGGAGCGGGCCCGGGTCGCGGCGGCGAGCGGCGCGTAGCGCTCCCCGAGCAGCGCCTCGGCATAGGTGAGGGCTTCGGCCATCAGGCTCGCCCCGGCCGGCGTCGCGCCGTCCGCGGGGTCACGCGGGCGGGTCAGGAGCGTCTCACCGTCCGACGGTGCGTCGTACCAACTTCCGTCGGATTCCGGATCGGCGAAGCGCGCGGCGGCGGCGTCCAGGATCGCGGCCGCCGCCGCGGACCAGTACGTGTCGCCGGTGCGCTGCGCCAGCGCGAGCAGGCCGGTTACCAGCGCGGCGTAGTCCTCGAGCACGCCGTCGGCCTCGCCCGCCGCCCCACCGAGCGAGCTGCGACGTAGACGATCACCGTCCCAATGGGTTCCGAGCACGTACCGCGCGACCGCCCCGGCCTCGCCGGTCCGGCCGGCCTCCGCGAGCGCAGTGATCGCGAGGCCGTTCCACGCGGTGACCACCTTGTCGTCGCGGCCGGGCTGCGGACGCTCCGCCCGCGCGTCGAAGAGCCGGCGCCGCACGTCCGCGAGCCGCACCGGATCCGGCTCGCCCCGCAGCTGCAGGGTGGAGGAGCCGTGTTCGAAGGTCCCGGCCGGCGTGACGGCGAAAACCTCGGCGGCCCAGGCGCCGTCGGCCTCCCCGAGCACCTCGACGAGCTGCTGCGGCGTCCACACGTAGGTGGCACCCTCCACGCCGCGCCCGTCGACGACGGTGTCCGCGTCGAGCGAGGAGGCCAGCCCGCCGCCGTCGACGCCGAGGTCGCGGATCAGGAAGTCGGCGGTCTCGTCCGCGACGCGCAGCGCCAGCGGCGAGCCGGTGCGCCGGCCCAGGTGCGCGTAGAACCGGAGCAGAAGCGCGTTGTCGTACAACATCTTCTCGAAGTGCGGCACCACCCAGTCCGCGTCCACGGCGTAGCGGGCGAAGCCGCCGCCGAGTTGGTCGTAGACGCCGCCGCGGGCCATCGCCTCGGCGCACCGCACGGCCACGCCGTAGGACGCGGGGTCGCCGGTGCGCTCGTGGTGCCGCAGCAGCGCCTCGACGGTGGCGGACGGCGGGAACTTCGGGGCTCGCCCGAAGCCGCCCGACGGGTCCTCGTCGGCGCAGATCGCGCGCACCGCGCCGGCCAGGTCGTCCGCGGAGGGGGCGGCACCGTCGGGCAGCCCGGCGGAGGCCTGACGCAGGTGCGCGGCCACCTGCCCGGAGACCCGGCCCACCTCGTCGCGGCGCTCGCGCCACGTGTCGGTGATGGCGTCGAGGAGTTGCGGGAAGCTCGCCTGGCCGTTCCGCGGCTCGGGCGGGTAGTAGGTGCCGCAGTAGAAGGGTTCGCCGGCCGGGGTCAGGAAGCAGGTCATGGGCCAGCCGCCCTGGCCGGTCATGGCGACGGTGGCGTTCATGTAGATCGCATCGAGGTCGGGGCGTTCCTCGCGGTCGACCTTGATGCAGACGAAGCCGGTGTTCATCTGCTGGGCGATGGCGTCGTTCTCGAAGGACTCGTGCGCCATGACGTGGCACCAGTGGCACGCGGCGTAGCCGATCGAGAGCAGAATCGGCACGTCGCGTTCCGCGGCCTCGGCGAGCGCCTCCGCGGACCATTCCCGCCAGTGCACCGGGTTGTCGGCGTGCTGGCGCAGGTACGGGCTGGTGGACGCGCCGAGTCGGTTCATTCCTCCATCCTGCCCGAGCCGCCGAACCCCGGTTCGATGTGTACACTGTATACATCGGGCGTGCCCGCGCTCGGACCGACCTGCCCGGAGGTGGCGGCCATGGGGCTCCTCACGTTCAGTATCAACCTCACCCTCGACGGGTGCGTCGACCACCGGGAGGGCATCGCCGACGACGAGACGCACGCCCACTTCACCCGCATGATGGACGAGCACGACGCCATGCTGTGGGGCCGCATCACCTACGAGATGATGGAGGGCTACTGGCCCGCGGTGGCGCGAGGCGAGGTGGAGGCGCCGCCGGCCATCCACGCCTGGGCACGCGCGCTGGAGGCCAAGCCGAAGTACGTGGTCTCGGCGTCGCGGCGCGACTTCCCCTGGACGGGCAGCCACCACCTGCCCGGCGAACTGCGCACTGCGGTACAGGAACTCAAGGACCGCAGCCCCGGCGGGGTGCTCCTGGGCAGCGCCGCTCTGGCGGCGGAACTGGACCGGCTGGACCTGATCGACGAGTACCGGTTCCTCGTGCACCCGATGATCGCCGGCCACGGCCCCACGCTGCACGAGAGCGGGCTGGACGCCACCCGCCGACTCGAGCTCATCGAGTCGCGACCGCTGAGCAACGGCGTCCTCGCCGTGCGCTACCGCCGGGAGGATCGGCCGGCGTCACCACCTCAGCCCACCAGCTTGTAGACCGTGGAGCCGCCGACGGTGGTGGCGGTGTAGTTCGCGGCCACCCACGTCTGGATCGCGGACTTGCCGCCGCCGGGACCCCTTCCGCCGGAGGAGATGTAGTACGAGATCCTCCCCTCCTTCACCCACTGCTGGAACTGCGCCAGCGTGGGCGCGGGATCGGAGCCGCTGAAGCCGCCGATCGCGATGACGGCCCGCCCCGAGTTCAGCTGGAGCGAGCCCTGGCTCTGCGCGCCGTTCACCGCCGCGGCCCACTGCGTGGTGGTCCCCTTGAGCAGTGCGATCAGCTCGGTGTTCGACGATGCGCCGCCCGGCCCGCCCCGGGAGTCACCGCCCTTCGCGTCCGTCGTGGACCGCTGCGTCCCGCCACCGCTGTTCGACGGTCCGCCCTTCTCCCCACGAGCACCCTCGGACCCGCCGCCCGGTCCCCCGCCCGGGCCGCCGGAGCCACCCCCCGGGCCGCCGCCTGGGCCGCCGAATCCGTTGGCGGACTTAGCCGTCTGCACCGCCGCGGGAACACCGCCGCTGTGGGCGGTTCCTGCGGTGGAGACCGCGAACGCGGCCGTCGCCGTCCCGCCGGCGAGCAGGGCGAACAGCACCGCGGCCGCGACCGCACGCCGCCCGCCGCGCCGCGTCACCAGCAGTGCGACGATCGCCACCGCCATCAACACGCCCACCACGATCCCCAGCGCGGGCTGGCCGTATCCCCCGCGCCAGGCCCGGACGATGCCCCACCCGCCGGCCGCCAGCACCAGCCCGATCAACGTGAGCGTGCCGGGCACCGTCGACCTGCGGCTGAACGCGACCGCCGCGCCTCCGCCGACCAGCACAGCGATCGCCGGGGTCAGGGCCACGGTGTAGTAGGGGTGCACGATGCCGCTCATGTACGAGAACACGACCCCGGTGACCACGAGCCACGTCCCGAACACGGCGAGCCCGATCGCGAGGTTCCGCTCCAGCCGCCGGCGCGCCACGAGGATCAGCCCGGCCAGCAGCACCAGCAGGGCCGCGGGCAGCAGCCAGGAGATCTCGTTGCCGAACTCGTTGCTGAACAGGCGGGCGAGGCTCGGCGTGCCGCCGAACGACGTTCCCGTGGCGCCGTTCCCGCCGGGCCCGCCCCCGCCGCCCGGGCCGCCGCCGCTGTTTCCGACGATCCTGGCCAGCCCGTTGTAGCCGAGCACGAGGTTCATGAACGTCCCGTCCTCGGAGCCGCCGATGTACGGGCGCGAGGACGCGGGCCACAGCATCGTGAGCAGCACGTACCAGCCGGCCGACACCACCACGGCCACGACACCCAGCGCCAGATCCCGCGCCCGCCGCAGCCAGGACGTCTGTGCGAACAGCAGGTACGCGAGGCCGAACCCGGGCAGCACCAGCAGGCCCTGCAGCATCTTGGTGAGGAACGCGAAGCCGAGCAGGACGCCGCACGCCACGAGCCACCGCCACGACGACGCCTGGCACGCCCGTACCACGGCGTACGCGGCGGCGGTCATCAGAAGCACGAGCAGCGCATCGGGGTTGTCGAACCGGAAGATCAGCACCGCGGCCGGGGTCAGCGCGCACGCGGCGCCGGCCAGAAGCGCTCCGCCCGTGGCGATCCGGTCCTCCAGCGAGGACAGCAGCCGCCGCGTGGTCAGGTACACCAGGCCCACGGTGCCGACGCCCATCAGCGCCTGCGGCAGTAGCACGGACCAGGACGAGAGGCCGAGCACGCGCACGAACAGGCCCGTCACCCAGAGCGCGGCGGGCGGCTTGTCCACGGTGATCACGTTGCCCGGATCGAGGGAGCCGAACAGCCATGCCTTCCAGCTGATCCCGCCGGCCTGCGCGGCGGCGGCGTAGAACTCGTTGCCGTATCCGTTGATCGAGAGGTTCCAGCAGTACAGCAGCGCCGTGGCGGCGAGCAGTGCGGTCACGGCGCAGCGCCGTGGAGTCAGGTGTTTCACGCCACCACCCTCGCCGGTGGAACTGGGCGCCCCCGGCCCTGAGCCTGGGAGGTCGCTGTGAGCCCCTACCGGGGCCCGTCGCCCCCGGCACCGTCGGCCCCCGCACCGTCGCCCGCCCCGCCCGACGGGGCGCCGTCGCCGTGCGCGGGCGCGGCGTCGCCACCGCACTCGATCCCCGCGGGATCGGTGCCGCCGGCCTCGTCGCCCACCCCGGGCGCCTCGTCGTCGAAGGACTCGGGGAGGTTGCGCACGTGCTTGTTCATGGACCGGATGAGCAGGAAGGTGACCGCCAGGAGCACGACGATCACGGCCAGCCCGACGGGCCCCGACTTACCGAACTCGGGGCCCTTCGGCTTCTGCGGATCGGCGGTGAGGATCACCACCTCGCCCGCGAGGTGCAGCAGCGGTCCCATCACAGCTCGATCCCGCTGAACAGGTCCTTCTCGGGCATCCTGCTGCTCACC
The DNA here is from genome assembly GCA_040391845.1 of Tsukamurella paurometabola. Lineage (GTDB taxonomy): Bacteria > Actinomycetota > Actinomycetes > Mycobacteriales > Mycobacteriaceae > Tsukamurella > Tsukamurella paurometabola_B. The sequence continues at coordinate 26,579 of JBEBXD010000041.1, forward strand.
GTGGTCTTCGCCAACTCGTACTCCTCGGTCGGCCACAGTCGCTGCTGCCACTGAATCGGCACCGCGAAGAACGGCCCGTTGGGGTCGATCTGGGTGGCGTGCGCGCGCAGCGCGTCATCGCGCACGGGGAAGTACTCGCCGCACTCGACCTGCGTGGTGACGCGGGCCATCATGTCGTTCTTCTCGTCCTTCCACCGGGCGAGCCAGTCGGTGTACGGATTCTCCAGGCCGTTCTTCTCGAACTCGTCGGCGAACGCCTGGAACTTGCCGCGCAGGAACCCGTGGCTGTAGTAGACCTTCGAGATCTGCCAGGGCTCACCGGCGTCGGGGAACTGCGCGGGATCGGCCGCCGCCTCGTACGCCGCCATCGACACGGTGTGGGTCATGATGTGGTCGGGATGCGGGTAGCCGCCGTTCTCGTCGTACGTGATCATCACGTGCGGGCGGAAGTCACGGATCAGGCGCACCAGCGCCTCGGTGGGCACCTCCACCGGCTCCAGCGCGAAGCTACCCTCGGGGAGCGGCGGCAGCGGGTCGCCCTCGGGGAGCCCGGAGTCCACGAAGCCCAGCCAGCGGTGCTCCACGCCCAGGATCGCTGCGGCCTTGGCCATCTCCTCGCGGCGCACCTCCGGCAGGCGGTCCTTGACGCCGGGAACGTCCATCGCGGGGTTGAGGATGTCGCCCCGTTCGCCGCCCGTGAAGGTCGCGACCAGCACGTCGTTCCCCTCGGCCGCGTACCGCGCCATCGTGGCGGCGCCCTTGCTCGACTCGTCGTCCGGGTGCGCGTGAACGGCGAGGAGACGGTATCCGGTCATGACCCACAGTGTTCCACGATCGGCGGCGGGCCCGCCGAGCCGGGTGTGCTTCCATGGAGGGCATGTCCGCCGCGCCCGTCCGCCCGTCCGATCGGTATCCCGACGAGCGCGATCCCGCCCGCACCCGCCGGCTCGCCGTCATCGGGCTGGTCGTGGTCGTGGTCCTGGGCGTGGGCATCGCCTGGCTGGGCTACCAGAAGTTCTCGCGGCAGCCGGTCACCGGGACGACCGCGGGATACCGGATCGTCTCGGAGTCCGCGATGGAGGTCCAGGTCACCGTGACCCGCACCGACCCGCATCAGGCGGTCAGCTGCATCGTCTACGTCAAGAACAGGGCGGCCGAGGAGATCGGCCGGCGCGAGTTCTACGTGCCGCCGTCCGCGGACACCGTCGTGGTGGTCACGAGCGAGGTGCGTACCACCGAGCCGCCCGCCGTGGGCGACGTCTTCGGTTGCGGCACGAACGTGCCCGCGTATCTTGACCGTGCGTGAGCACTGACACCCCCTCCCCCGCCCCGTCCCCGAAGTCTGGGCGGCCGGCCCGCACCCGCGGTCCGGCCTTCGCGACCATCCCCCAACGCCTCCGCCGGCCCCGGGCCGACGCGCGCCCGAAGCCGGCCTTCGCGACGGTCTCGTCGCCCTACTTCCCCGTCCTCGTCGGCGCCTTCGTCGGCGTCATGATCATCTCGAACATCACCGGCACCAAGGCCGTCAGCCTGTGGACGGACTCCCTCCGGTTCGACCTGCTCGGGATCCACTTCACCGGGCTCCCCACCGACGGTGCCTTCTTCCTCTTCCCGCTCGCCTACGTCCTGGGCGACGTCATCTCCGAGGTGTACGGCTTCAAGGCCATGCGCCGCGTGATCGCCACCGGTTTCGCCGTCCTGTGCCTCGCCTCGGCCTGCCTGTGGATCGCCACGCTACTGCCCGCCCCGCCCGACGGCCGCGAGCACGCCGACGCCTTCGCCTCCGTGGTCGGCGTGGTGCCGATGCTGCTGGTCGCGGGCCTGTCCGGCTACCTCGTGGGCGAGTTCATGAACTCCTACGTGCTGGTCCGGATGAAGGCGTGGACCGGCGAGCGGCACCTGTGGTCCCGGCTGCTCGGCTCCACGGTGGTCGGCGAGTTCTTCGACACCCTCGTGTTCTGCCTGATCGCCGGGCCCGTGATCGGCTGGACCGGCCCGGAGCTGGTCGCCTACACCGTGCTCGGTTTCGTGTGGAAGACGCTCGTGGAGATCGTCATCATGCCGCTGAGCTACGCGCTGTGCGCGTTCCTCAAGCGCCGCGAGCCCAGCTATCAGCAGGCACTCGCGGCGATCTGAACCCGCGCACCCGTTCCCGTTCCCCGTGGTAGAATCAGCGGATACACGGTTCCGAATGGAGCCGTGTATTGCTGCATTTACGGGCCCCGGGCACCGTTCCGGGGCCGGTCGGCTGTGGGATGGTTTCACCCCGGCAGCGGGCCGTGACCTACGACGAAGGACGTACGAAAATGACGGACACTCAGGTGACGTGGTTGACCCCCGAGTCCCACGAGCGCCTCAAGAACGAGTTGGACGCGCTGATCGCCAACCGCCCCGTCATCGCCGCCGAGATCAATGAGCGTCGCGAAGAGGGCGATCTCAAGGAGAACGGCGGCTACCACGCTGCACGCGAGGAGCAGGGCCAGCAGGAGGCGCGCATCCGCCAGTTGCAGGAGCTGCTCAACAACGCCAAGGTCGGCGAGGCTCCCACCCAGTCGGGTGTGGCCCTGCCGGGCTCGGTCGTGAAGGTGTACTACGACGGTGACGAGAAGGACACCGAGACCTTCCTCATCGCCACCCGCGAGGAGGGCGCGCAGGACGGAGGGCTCGAGGTCTACTCGCCCAGCTCCCCGCTCGGCGCCGCGCTCATCGAGGCGAAGGTGGGCGAGTCGCGCGAGTACACCATCCCCAGCGGCGCCACCATCAAGGTCACGCTGGTCAGCGCGGAGCCGTACCACTCCTAGCGACCACCGCACCGTCGGAAGAGCGGACCCGCCCCCTCCCGGGGACGGGTCCGCTCTCGCGTACCGGGCGCGGTCAGCCGGCGCGGGTGCGCAGTAGCTGGCTGACTGTGACGAACGCGTACCCCTGGTCGGTGAGGCGCGTCATCATCGTGTCGAGGGCGGTCGCGGAGGAGACGAAGGTGTCGTGCAGCATCACGATCTGCCCCGGCTGCACCTTCATCAGGACCTGCGTCAGGCCGTCGGGATCGGCCTGATAGTTGTAGTCCATCGAGTCCAGGTCCCACAGGATCTGGGTCATCCCGAGCCGCTTGCCCGTATCCACCACGGCGGGCGAGGTGTGCCCGCCCATCGGCCGGAACAGCGTGGGCGCGCTGCCCACGGAGTTGCGGATCGCGTCGCTCGTCTGCTGCAGCTGCGCTGTGCTGTCGGCCTCCGACAGCGTGGTCATGTCCGGCTGGGTCCAGGTGCCGTTGGCCACCTCGTTGCCCGTGCCGGCGATCGCGGTCATGATGTCCGGGTTGAGGCCCACCTGCGCGCCGGTCACGAAGAACGTGCCCTTGCCGCCGTGACTGTCCAGGATCTGCAGGAACTGCCGGGTCACGGGCCCGGGGCCGCCGGAGAACGTGAGGGCCACGCACTTGCTCCGGGCGCAGTCCACGCTGCCGTCGGGCAGCAGCACGGGCCGCGTCACGGGCTTGTCCGCCTGGGGTGCGGGAGCGGGGGTCGTGGTCCCGTCGCCCTGGCCCGACGGTGCTCCCCCGTCGCGCTCGGCCGCGTCCCCGCCTCCCGTGGTGGGCGCGGGCTTGGCGGCGGGGCCGACGGGTGCCGTGGCGCCCGTGGTCGGCTTGGCCGGTGCGTTCGGCGCCGGCACCACGACGGTCATCGTGGCGGGGGCCTGCGGGGCCGGAGCGACGGTGGTCTGCCCCGGCGGGAGGGCGCCGGGGTTGACGCCGGCGCTCGGCCGCGCCGAGGCGCCCGATGGCGCCGACGGTAGCGGGTCGAACGTGAGGCTCGACCCGGCGCGATTCGAATCGCCGCCGGTCACGCCGCATCCGACCGCGACAGCAGCGGCGATCACGAGGGCACTCCCCGCGACCGCGTAGTTGCGGACCTTCCGGCTCTGCTTCGGCCTCAAGAACTTACTCCAGCCACTTGTGTCTCGTTCTACAACAGCCGCCACTTTAGTCCCACAAACCCTGAAGGGGAAGTCGAAGGTTCCGATGGTGACCGAGTCGTTACGCGCGGGGCGTCCCGCCCAAGACGCGCGCAAGGGGCCGACAAGGCCGGCGACGGACCATCACGGCGTGCATCCGACGTCCTTCGCGCCGTGGCATCGGCGCCACCCGGCCGCCTTCGTCGTCCTGATGGTCACGACGATCGTGCTGGTCGTCCTCGCCCTCGGGGCCGGGCTGCTCCTGGGGCTGGGCGTGCTGTTCGTGCACGCCCTGTCCGATCCGGTGCCCGCCGACCGGCACGACGCCGTCGGAGTCCGCCAGCGCGTCGCGATCTACGGCGAGACGCTCGACAGGGGCTGGGACGTGCGGGGCCTGCTGTGCACCCGCCTGGCCGAAGCGGACCCCGCCGACCGGTGGTTCCCGCCCGCCCCGCGCACCCCCGGGGTCGTCACCATCGACGGTGACGACGCCACGGTGGTCGTCAGTTCCTCCAACCCACCCGCCGCCGCGGCGACGGTGACCACACTGCGGTTCCGATACGAGTCCGGGGTGTGGCGCTACTGCGGCGTCAGCTGAGCGCGTTCTCCAGATCGGCGGTCAGGTCGCCGATGTCCTCGATGCCCACGGAGAGCCGCACCAGGTCCTCCGGGACCTCCAGCTGCGAGCCGGCGGTGGAGGCGTGGGTCATCGCGGCCGGATGCTCGATGAGCGATTCGATGCCGCCCAGCGACTCGGCGAGGGTGAAGATCTCGGTGCGCGCGCAGAACCGCTGCGCCGCTTCGCGCCCGCCGGCGAGGCGCACGGAGATCATGCCGCCGAACCGCTTCATCTGCGTGGCCGCGACCGCGTGGTTGGGGTGGCTCGCGAGGCCCGGGTACAGCACCGTCGAGACCTCGGGGCGGCCGGAGAGGAACTCCACGATCGCCTCCGCGTTGTCGCAGTGCCGGTCCATGCGCACGCCCAGGGTCTTGATGCCGCGCAGCGCGAGGTACACGTCGAACGGGCCGGGCACCGCGCCGGCGCCGTTCTGCAGGAACGCGAAATCGACGTCCAGCTGCTCGTCGTTGGTCACCAGCGCTCCGCCGACGGTGTCGCTGTGCCCGCCCAGGTACTTGGTCACCGAGTGCAGCACCACGTCCGCACCGAGGGTGAGCGGGGTCTGCAGGTAGGGGCTCGCGAAGGTGTTGTCCACCACCAGCTTCGCGCCGCCCGCGTGCGCCACGTCGGCCAGCGCCTCGATGTCGCCGATGTTGAGCAGCGGGTTGGTGGGCGTCTCGATCCACACCAGCTTGGTGTTGGGGCGGATCGCCGCGCGCACCGCGTCCACGTCGGTGATCGGCGCCGGCGTGTGCTCGATCCCCCACTGCGAGAACACCTTGTCGATCAGGCGGAAGGTGCCGCCGTAGGCGTCGTCGGGGATCACCAGGTGATCGCCGGGGCGCAGCGTGGCGCGCAGCAGCGTATCGGTGGCCGCCATGCCGGAGGCGAAGCCGCGGCCGAAGGTGCCCTCCTCGATCGCGGCGAGGTTCGCCTCGTAGGCGCGGCGCGTGGGGTTGCCGGTGCGGGCGTACTCGAAGCCGCCGCGCATGCCGCCCACGCCGTCCTGCGCGAAGGTGGAGCTGGCGTAGATCGGAACGTTGACGGCGCCGGTCAGCGGATCCGGCTCGTAGCCGGCGTGGATCGCCCGGGTCGAGAAGCCCTGCGCGGCACGGTTATCGGCTGCGCTCTTCTGCTCGCTCATGATGCGGCCCTTTCTACTTGCCGTGTCTACTTGCCGTGGGAGAGGAAGTTCAGCACGTCGTGCCGGGTGATCACGCCCACGGGCTTGCCGTCGTCGATCACCATGAGCGCGTCGGACTCGCGCAGCGCCGCGTTGGCGGCGGAGATCGGCTCGCCCGCGCCGATCAGCGGGAACGCCGGGCCCATGTGCTTGCTCACCGGGTCGGCGAGGTGGGCGCGCCCCTCGAAGACCGCCGAGAGCAGCTCGCGCTCGGTGACCGCGCCGGCCACCTCGCCCGCCATGATCGGCGGTTCGGCGCCCACCACGGGCATCTGCGAGACGTTGTACTCGGCGAGGATCTCGATGGCGTCGCGGATGGTCTCCGACGGGTGCGTGTGCACCAGGTCCGGCAGCTCGCCCTTCTTCCCGCGCAGCACGTCGCCCACCAGGGACTCCTGCTCCTTCGGATCGAGCGGCGCGCGGAGGAAGCCGTAGCTCGACATCCACTTGTCGTTGAAGATTTTCGACAGGTACCCGCGGCCACCGTCGGGCAGGAGGACGACGACCACGGCGTCCGGGTCACGCTCGGCCACCTGCAGCGCGGCGACGACCGCCATGCCGCACGACCCGCCGACCAGCAGGCCCTCCTCGCGGGCGAGGCGGCGGGTCATCTCGAAGGAGTCGGCGTCGGAGACGGCGATGATCTCGTCCGGCACCGCGGGGTCGTAGGCGGTGGGCCAGAAGTCCTCGCCCACGCCCTCCACCAGGTAGGGGCGGCCGGTGCCGCCGGAGTAGACGGAGCCCTCGGGATCGGCGCCGACCACCTTCACCTTCCCGCCGGAGACCTCCTTGAGGTAGCGGCCGGTGCCGGTGATGGTGCCGCCGGTGCCCACGCCCGCCACGAAGTGGGTGATGGTGCCGTCGGTGTCGCGCCAGATCTCGGGTCCGGTGGTCTCGTAGTGCGAGGCCGGCCCGTTCGGGTTCGAGTACTGGTTGGGCTTCCACGCGCCCGGGATCTCACGGGTCAGCCGGTCGGAGACGTTGTAGTAGGAGTCCGGGTGCTCCGGCGGCACGGCGGTGGGGCACACGACCACCTCGGCGCCGTAGGCCTTGAGCACGTTGCGCTTGTCCTCACTGACCTTGTCCGGGCACACGAACACGCACTTGTAGCCGCGCTGCTGCGCGACGATCGCCAGCCCCACGCCGGTGTTGCCGGAGGTCGGCTCGACGATGGTGCCGCCCGGCTTCAACTCCCCCGACGCCTCGGCGGCGTCGATCATCTTCACCGCGATCCGGTCCTTGCTGGACCCGCCGGGGTTGAGGTATTCGATCTTGGCCGCGACCAGGCCCGACCCGGGTTTCACCACGGAGTTCAGTCGCACCAGTGGGGTGTCGCCGATCAACTCGCTGACGTGTCCTGCGATACGCATGCCTCCATGGTCCCAGAACCGCCCGCGCAGCCTCACGGCCGGTCCGAGGCTTCGGAGCTAAGTTGGTGTCATGGGGTACTCCCGGAGCCGGCTCACCCGTGACGCGTTGTACACCTCGACCGCCGCCGTCGGCAGCGCCGGAGCGGCATGGGGCGCGTACGCGCTGCTCACCAAGCAGGCGCGCACCGCGCGCACTGTGATCCCCCACCGCACCGACCGCGCACCGTCGAAGGACGGGATCTACGCCCCGGGCACCGACCGGGTCGAGCGGCCCGGGCCGCACTGTGCGGCGGACGTGAGCCTCATGGTGTTCGGGGATTCCACCGCCGCTGGACTCGGGGCCGACGATGCCGAGCACACGCCCGGCGTGCTCCTCGCGCGGGGCGTGGTCGCGGAGACGGGGCGCACGGTGCGGCTCGCGGTGAAGGCGATCGTGGGCGCGACGTCGAAGGGGCTGGCCGCGCAGATCGAGGCGGCGTTCATCGCGAAGCAGATCCCCGATGTGGCGGTGATCATCGTGGGCGCCAACGACGTGACGGGCCTCAACGGCATCGAGTCGTCGGCGCGGCGGCTCGGCGCGGCGGTCGCGCAGCTGCGCGGCGCGGGAGCCGAGGTGGTGGTGGGCACCTGCCCGGACATCGGTGTGGTGCGGGCGATCCCGCAGCCGCTGCGGTCGGTGATCCGCAGCTACGGGCTGCGGCTCGCGGCGCGGCAGAAGGCGCACACCCTGGCCGCGGGCGGCCGCCCGGTGCCGTTCGCCGACACCCTGGCGCCCGAGTTCCTCGCCGCGCCCGAGCGGTTGTTCTCGCCCGATCACTTCCACCCGTCGGCCGCGGGGTACGAGCTGGCCGCGCGGCTGCTGCTGCCGGAGGTGCTGGCCGCGCTGGGCGAGTGGCGCGGCCCGCTCCCCTCCCCGCCGGAGGTCTCCGAGGAGGCCGATGCCGACCGGCTGACCGCCCGCCTGGCCCGCGCGCTGCGCGGTTCCTGACGGCGCAGACGCCGAACGCCCGCAGCGGCGCTGCGGGCGTTCGGGTGGAATGGGACCGGGTCGGCTGCTAGTCGCTGCTGTAGAAGTAGCTCAGCAGGCGCAGGATCTCGACGTAGAGCCAGACCAGCGTGACGGTGAGGCCCAGGGCCACGCCCCATGCCGCCTTCGACGGTGCGCCGGCGCGGATCAGCTGGTCCGCCTGGTCGAAGTCCAGCAGGAAGCTGAACGCCGCGACCGCGATGCACACCAGCGAGAAGATGATGGCGATGGTGCCGCCGCCGCGCAGCGGGTTGGAGTCGCCGCCGGTGACCAGCGCGAGCACCATGTTGCCCAGCGCCAGCACGACCACGCCGATCATCGCCGCGAACAGCATGCGGGTGAAGCGCGGGGTCACGCGGATGGCGCCGGTCTTGTAGACCACGAGCATGCCGATGAACACGCCGATCGTAGCGAGCACCGCCTGGCCGATGAGCGCACCGGCGCTGACGCCCTGCACCGCGTAGTTCGCGAACACGAACGAGATCGAGCCGACGAACAGCCCCTCGAGCGCGGCGTAGGAGAGCACGATGGCGGGGTTGTCCTGCTTGCGGCCGAAGCTGGCGACCATCACCAGAACGAGGCCGCCGATCGCGCCGATGAGGAGCAGCGGCGTCGCGGAGACGATGCCGCCGGCGACCAGCGCGTACGCGGCGATCGCGAACACGATGAGCACGCCGAGCGTGGCACCGGTCTTGGTGACCACGTCGTCGATGGTCATCGAACGGGTGCCGGCGCCCTGCTGGTACGGGGCCTGCGGCGGCTGCTGGTACTGCTGGAACTGCATGCCCTGGGCGGCGCCCGCGGCACCCATCCCCATGTTCATGCCCTGCGGGTATCCCTGCTGGCCGGAACCCTGGGGATACCCCTGCTGGGGGTATCCCTGCTGCGGGTAGCCGGCGGGCGCCTGGCGGGTCTCCTTGGTCAGCCCGCGGAAGATCGGGTTGCTGCTTTCGCGCACCGTGGGGTCCTTTCCCTGGTCGTGCACCTACATACCGTTCAACGAACGGACCGACCACCGGAGTTCCCGATTCCGACCGCGTTCTTTACGAACAGCTTAACCACGATGCGGCCGTCGCGCAGTACCCGCACGTGAGCGGGTTCCGCGTCATGCGGCCGGGCGGTCGAGCAGCGCGTACAGGCGCCGCCGCAGCTCGTCGCCGGGGACCACCGCCTCGACCGCGGCGAGGGTGTCCGGGTCGTCGGCGCCGAGCACCCCGAGCAGGACGTGGGCACCGTCGATGCTCCGGTCCTTGCGGGTCACCGCCTCGCGCAGGGCGTTCTGCAGCGACTTCTTCGCGCCGGGGCCGAACGGGATGTTGCCCGTGCGCATGCGCTTGCGGACGGGCCGCAGGATGTCGAAGCCGAACCTGCTCGAGATCGAGTCGGCGATCGCGACCACGTCGATCCCGATCCCCTTGAGGTCCTCGGCGTCCTGATCGGTGATGACGCGATCGGCCCGCGCCCGCACCGCCTCGCTCGTGAGCCCGACCTCGCCGAGCTCGGCCGCGAGGGGGTTGTCGGCGGTGTCGATCACGCCGAGCAGGAGGTGGATCGCGGTGATCCGGTCCGCGCCCGCGTCCCGCGCCTCCTCCTGCGCGGCGACCACGGCCATCCGCGCGCGCTTGCTGAATCTCTCGAACATGACGGTTCCTTCTTCCCGGCTACTTGCCGTACTTCTTGTGCACCGCCTGGCGACTGACCGCGAGGTGTTCCGCGATGTCCTGCCAGGACCATCCGAGGTTCCTGGCGTTGGCCACCTGAACGGCCTCGAGTTGGTCGGCCAGCTTCCGCAGTGCGACGACGGCCCGGAGCCCCTGCGCGGGGTCCTCCGATGCCGCCGATCCGACGAGGGTGGGTGGTGAGCTCACGCCCGTCAATCTACGTTGACGACGGGGTGTTGTCAACGCACATTGACAGGAGTGTCGCCGCCGCACCCGGACCGCGGTCCCGCGGGAGTTTCTCGCTCGTCATCGGGTTGCAACCCGATGACG
>JBEBXD010000042.1:0-35330 GCA_040391845.1 Tsukamurella paurometabola
GGGATCGTCTGTCGAAGCCCTGAGTGAAGTGCTGGCACCGTCGGGGATCGCCGTGCGGGTGCGCGGCCCGGCAGTGATGGCACCGTCGTGCACGGCGTACCACCGTATGCCGTGGGCGCCGAGGTCCGCGACGAGCGCGGTGTCGTATCGGGCGATCACGCCGCGCTCTCCGAGGCCGCGCAGCACCGCGTCGCCGTCGCGGACGATCCCCGCCGTGCGAACGCCGCCGCGGGCGCCCAGGCGTACGGCGAGCAGGTCGCGCCGCGACCCGACAGCCACACCGGAAGCGTCCACGACGCGGTCCGCGTGACTGGCGAGCAGATCGAACCCGGAGGAGAGCAGGTTGCCGCGCCGGCCGAGCCGGTAGGGCCCGGGATCGATGGTGCGCGCCTCCCGCCCGACGACGTGGCCGTCGTCGATCTCGAGCAGCACGCAGTGCACGGGTCCGGCGCCCACGGACGCGCCGAACGACGAGATCGTCATGGCACCTCCGATCGGATCACGCGCTGAGTCGTTATCTCAACACATCGTACCCGATGCCGAAACGTTACATACAAGAATCGAAACTGGGAATTTCGCCTCTTGCCATCACGTGCCGAGGGGGCTGATGCCGTAGGAGACCAGCAGGATCGCGACCGCGGCCAGCACGAGCACGGTCACGTCGAACCACCGGCTCCGCACCCGCAGGAGCCCCTGCCTCCGCTCGGGGAGGCAGGCCCGCAGCACCGCTGCGAGACCGGTGCCGGCGCCGAACACGTACAGCCCGCGGCGCCAGTACTCCAGCCCCATGAGGACCATGCCCGCGCCGAGCACCACCACCACCACCACGTACCCCGCGTTCGCGATGACCGAGCGCACCAGCCTGGCGCGCCGGTACTGTTCGGCGGCGGGGTCCGCCACTACACCGCGCTCGAACGGGCGAGGTCGCGCTCGGCGGCGTCGATCACGTTGCCCAGCAGGAAGGCCCGCGTCAGGGGACCTACTCCGCCCGGGTTGGGCGAGAGGTAACCGGCGACCTCCGCGACCTCGCGGGCCACGTCGCCGCGCAGGCCGTCCTCGGTGCGGCTGACTCCCACGTCCAGCACCGCCGCGCCCGGCGCGATCATCTCCGCGGTGATCAGGCCGGGAACGCCCGCCGCGGCGATCACGATGTCGGCCCGACGCACCTCGGCGGCGAGGTCCCGGGTCCCGGTGTGGCACAGGGTGACCGTGGCGTTCTCGGACCGGCGGGTCAGGAGCAGGCCGATGGGGCGTCCCACCGTGACACCGCGCCCTACGACCACCACGTGCGCGCCGTCGATCGGGACCTCGTAGCGGCGCAGGAGGTGGACGATGCCGTGCGGCGTGCAGGGCAACGGGCCGTCCGCGCCGAGCACCAGGCGCCCGAGGTTGGTCGGATGCAGCCCGTCGGCGTCCTTGGCCGGGTCGATGCGCTCGAGGATCGCGTTCTCGTCTATGTGCTTCGGGAGCGGGAGCTGCACGATGTAGCCGGTGCACGCGGGGTCGGCGTTCAACTCGTCGATCACGGCCTCGAGCTCGGCCTGCGAGACGTCGCCGGGGAGGTCGCGGCGGATGGACTCGATGCCCACCTTCGCGCAGTCCGCGTGCTTGCCCTTGACGTAGGAGTGCGAGCCCGGATCGTCGCCCACCAGTACGGTGCCCAGCCCCGGGACGACCCCGCGCGCCCGCAGCGCGGTCACGCGGTCACGAAAGCTCTCGAAGAGTTCGTCGCGGGTCTTCTTGCCGTCCAGTACACGAGCCGTCACGGCGCACATCCTATCGCTCGAACCCGTGCGAACCATTTCCGCCCGTTCGAGTCGCTCGCGCGGGGACTTCAGCCGATACTGAAACCATGACCACACCCGACACCATCCTGCAGGGCCTCAAGGCGACCTGGCAGGCGGTCCTGGCACTGGGCGTCCTCGCCGTGGTGCTGGGCGTCGTCATCGCCGTATGGCCGGGCCCCACCACGCTCGTGGTGGGCGTCCTGTTCGGCCTCTTCCTCCTCCTGACGGGCGTGTTCCAGGTCCTCGCGGGCCTGCTCGGCGAGGCGCAGCACCGGGTGCTCACCGTGATCAGCGGCGCGCTGGCCATCGTGCTCGGCATCGCCTGCTTCCGTGACGACATCATCAACTCGGTAGCCATCCTGGGCATGTGGATCGGGGTGAGCTGGATCTTCACCGGCGTCACCTCCATCACCGTCGGGTTCACCAGCGCCGCGCGGCCCGACCGCGTGTGGGTCGTGATCGGCGGACTGGTCAGCGTGATCGGCGGCGCGGTGCTCGTCTCCTATCCGTTCTCGGTCGAGGTCCTCGTTCTGGTGGCCGGCATCTGGGCCGTCGCGATCGGCCTGGTGCAGATCGTCGCTGCGCTCCAGCTGCGCGGCACGACTCATCGGATCCAGCAGAACGCCTGAGGCGGCGCGGGTGACACAATCGCACCCGTGTTCCGCATCCTGTTCTTCGAGCCCCGGATCGCCCCCAACACGGGCAACGCGATCCGGATCGCCGCCGTGACCGGCTGCGAGCTGCACCTGGTGGAGCCCCTCGGTTTCGATCTGTCCGAGCCCAAGCTCCGCCGGGCCGGCCTGGACTACCACGACCTCGCCCACGTTTCGGTGCACGCGGACCTGGACGCGGCGTGGCAGGCGCTGCGGCCGGCCACCGTGTACGCGTACACCGCGCACGCGACGCGCCATCACCACGAGGTCGCCTACGCCCCCGGGGACGTGCTCCTGTTCGGCCCCGAACCCATCGGGCTCCCGCCCGAGGTGCTCGCCGACCCGCGGATCACCGAATCGCTGCGCATCCCGATGCTCGCCGGCCGCCGCTCGCTCAACCTCGCCAACTCGGCCGCGATCGTCGCGTACGAGGCGTGGCGGCAGAACGGATTCGACGGTGCGGTCTGATCGCGGCACCGGAGTGACCTATCCGGCCGACCCCGTCTCCGACGAGTCGTTGTAGCCGGTTTGGCTGTTGAGGATCGGTCGCAGCTTCGCGGTCTTCTCCGGCGTCCACCCCGGGGGTTCCAAGATCGCCGCCCAGGCGTTCGCGGCGGCCTTGACGTAGCTGTGCCCGTGGCCGTCCGGGACATCGGCCGCCACCGCCATATCCGCCGAGACCTGCAGGAAGGTCACGATCGGCACCCAGTTGACCGAGGACAGCACGTCGATCCCCCGCTTCTCCCGCAGCCAGTCCGGCTTGCTGAAGGCGAGATCGGGGGCCCACCGGCCGATCGGGTCCGAGGCGTGCTGGAGGTAGACCACACGCGGGTGGTTCCACGGACCGGTCGGCGTCGTGAGATCCTCTGCGCGCGCGGCGAACCGGACGTTCGCGCCCCGCTGGTAGACCGGCAGCCACTCGGGTGATCCCGCGTCGCGCTGCCGGGTCAGCCGCACCCACATCTCGTTGTTGAACGTGGGCCCGGAGAGGAGCGCTCCGTCGGTGCGCGCGAGCACGTTGTTCAGCGACAGGAAGGGAGCCTCGCCGCCGAAGGAACCGAGGCTCTCACCGAAGACCACGAGCTTGGGCCGCCGTTCCACGGGCAGCGCCCTGACCCGCTTGTCGACGGCCTCGAACAGCGCCTGGCCGGCATCGAGCGCATTCTGTTTGTCGACGAGGAAGGACAGCCAGCTCGGCAGGTACGAGTACTGCATACTGACGATCGCCGAGTCGCCGTTGTACATGTACTCGAGCGCACCCGCCTCCGCCTCGTTCACCCATCCGGTACCGGTGGTCATCGCCACCGCGACCACCTTGCGCCGCAGCCCGCCCATGCGCTCGAGCTCCTGGGCAGTCTTCTCCGCGATCGCCTGGTACCGGTTGGGATCGTCCGAATCCACCGAGCCGAGGCCCGCGTAGGTGCGGATCGGTTCCATCGCCGGAACACCGTTGAAGGCGGCGAGGTGCTCGACGGTCTGTGCGTTGGAGACGAAGACTCGACCTTGTTTGCCCAACGAGGACCACTCGACCAGCGATCCCGGTCCGCCCGACCGGAACGCGCTCGTGGGCGCCGGCCGATCGGATTCGCCTTCACGGTTGACCTTCGAGAACGTGCTGTTCATGGCGTCCATCGCGCCGCGCACGACGACGCCGTTGATGACGCCTACCGACAGGAGTAGGACCAGTCCGACGGCGACCACTGCAGCGACGCGCGGCGGGCAGGCGGCGCCCAGCTTGCCTGCGAGCCACCGAACCAGAGTGCGGACGCCCTTGCCGATCTCCACGAAGACGTAGAGGAGAACGATCGACAGCACGCCGATCTCCAGGTAGTCGACGAACCGCAGGTACTCGACCCCCATCAGGTCTCGCAACCTGGTCTGCCAGGCGTCGAAGAAGAGAACCGTGCCGAGGGTTCCGAGTACGCCGACGCCGAGGAGTACCCACCACGCCGTGCGGGGAGCGGGCGGCGTCGAGTCCCGCGACCGCATGAACCGGACGAGCCAGACCCCGAAGACACCGAACATGTAGCCGAGTGCGCCCGATCCGCCGCTGACCAGGCTCTGGAAGAGTGGCCCGCGCGGCAGTAGTGACGGCGTCAGGGAGAGCCAGACGAAGACGAGGCCGACGGCCGTGCCCGTGAACGTGTACCGCTGGACCCACCAGCGGCGCATCCGGTCGAGCGGTCCGCCGGACTCTCGGGCGGGGGCGGCCTCCACAGCCCCTTCGACGGCGTCACTCATCGACCTCGTCCTCCTTCACCGGAACCGCTCCGGCGCCTGCCTGCATCATCCTCCGCCCGGGACGGATGCGCCCGCGAAGGTGTAAGGAATCGGTTCGGCCCGATTCGGATTCACTTCGATCGGGCGCCCCAACTGCGGGAAGGCACGCTGCGAGCAGCGGGGCCGCTCGCACACCTTGCACCCCGCACCGATCGGGACGAACGACTCCGGCTCGTCGATCGCGAGCCCCCGGGAATAGACCAGACGGTGCGCGTGCGCCAGATCGCACCCCAGCCCGACGGCGAAATCCCTTCCCTGGCCGAGATACCCGCCACTGGCACTGTCGGAGGTGGTACGGGCGATCCAGAGGTAACTGCGGCCGTCCGGCATCTGCGCCATCTGCGTCCGGATGCGGCCGGGCGTCGCGAAGGCGTCGTGCACCACCCACAGCGGGCATCCGCCGCCCACCCGCGAGAAGTGGAACGCGGTGGCGGACTGGCGCTTGGAGATGTTCCCCGCGCGGTCGGTCCGCACGAAGAAGAACGGGACGCCCCGCCGGCCGGGCCGCTGCAGGGTGGAGAGCCGGTGGCAGACCGTCTCGAAGCCCACCTCGAACCGGGCACCGAGGAGGTCGATGTCGTAGCGCAGTTCCTCAGCGGCGTGCAGGAACCGCTCGTACGGGAGCACCAGCGCACCCGCGAAGTAGTTCGCGAGCCCCACCCGGGCCAGCTCGCGCGAGCGCGACGGAAGGGTGGTCGCGGCGCTCACTATGCGCTCGATCTCCTCTCCGGCGGCCAGGAGGGCCAGCTGGGTGGCGATCTGGAACGCCCGCTGCCCGTGGTCGAGCCGTCGCGACAACGTGAGCAGGCGGGCACCCGGGTCGTACTCGCGCCGCGGGCCCGGCCGGTCCGGTTCGCCGTCCCTGATCCGCACCGCGACCCCGTACTCGTCCCGGAGCAGCCGGGCGAGCTGCAGATCCAGGCCGCCGATCGTGAGGCCGCTGCGGTCGAACAGCTCCTCCGCGGCCACGTCGAGCGACGGGATGTGATTGCGGTGGTCGTAGAAGAAGTCGCGCACGTCCTCGTACGGGGTCTGCGCCGCTCCCCCGGCGCCGCCCGCCACACCCGACGACAGGCGCTCCACCTGTTCCGTCGCGGTGCGCAGTTGCCGGTGCATGGCGACCATCGCCCGGGCGATCCCCGGGGAGCGGCCGACGAGCTCGTCGAGCTCCGCCGCGCCGGTGTCCGCAGCCTCCCCCGTCTCGGCCAGCGCGTCCTGCAGGTCGGCGACCAGGCGCGCGTCGGATTCCGGGGCGAAGAACGCCATGTCGAGGTCGAACACCGAGTTGAGCCGCATGAGCACCGGGACCGACAGCGGGCGCTGATCGTTCTCGAGCTGATTGACGTAGCTGACCGAGAGCTCGAGCGCCTTGGCCAGTGCGGTCTGGGTGAGCCCGCGCTCACCGCGAAGCCGTTTGATGCGCGCACCCACGTACAACCGCTGCATGGCCGAAATCTACCACCGGCCGTTTCCACAACTTTCGCAACTTAGCTCGGCGGCCTTCACAGAAATCCACATCTGCAAGGTGTTTCGCATCGGTCTCGTTGTGCATAGCGTGTGGATCACGTCCCGTTTCACCGCGGAACCCTGACCGCTCTCCCCTCAGACAAGGAGCTTCTGACGTGCAGACGCATTCCGTGCGCACCCACCGCTCGGCCGAGACCTTCCCCCGCGAGGAGCACCTCGCGTGGAAGATCGCTCAGGTCGCCGCCGACCCGGTCGCGGTACCGGAGGACACCGCGGAGATGGTGGTCAACCGGATCATCGACAACGCCGCGGTCGCCGCCGCGTCGGTCACCCGCCGGCCGGTGGCGAACGCCCGGGCGCAGGCCGTCGCGCACCCGTACTCGCCGGGCTCGACGGTGTTCGGCGTGCCCGGCCGGTTCTCCCCGGAGTGGGCGGCCTGGGCCAACGGCACCGCGGTGCGCGAGCTCGACTTCCACGACACCTTCCTCGCCGCCGAGTACAGCCACCCCGGCGACAACATCCCGCCGATCCTCGCCGCCGCGCAGCACCGGGGCGCCACCGGCGCCGACCTGATCCGCGGCCTGGCCACCGGCTACGAGATCCAGATCGACCTGGTCCGCGCGATCTGCCTGCACGAGCACAAGATCGACCACGTCGCGCACCTGGGCCCCTCGGCCGCCGCCGGCATCGGGACCCTGCTGGGCCTGCCGGCCGAGACGATCTACCAGGCCATCGGGCAGGCCCTGCACACCACGACCGCCACCCGCCAGTCCCGCAAGGGCGAGATCTCCAGCTGGAAGGCCTACGCGCCCTCGTTCGCCGGAAAGATGGCCGTCGAGGCCGTCGACCGCGCGATGCGGGGCGAGGGCGCTCCGGCGCCGATCTGGGAGGGCGAGGACGGCGTGATCGCCTGGCTGCTCGGCGGCCCGGAGGCCGCCTACGAGGTGCCGCTTCCCGGCCCCGGCGAGGCCAAGCGCGCCATCCTGGATTCCTACACCAAGGAGCACTCCGCCGAGTACCAGAGCCAGGCCCCGATCGACCTCGCGCGCCGGATGCGCGAGCGGATCGGCGATCTCGAGCAGATCGAGAAGATCGTGCTGCACACCAGCCACCACACGCACTACGTGATCGGCACCGGCTCGAACGATCCGCAGAAGTTCGACCCGCACGCCTCCCGCGAGACCCTCGACCACTCGGTGATGTACATCTTCGCCGTCGCCCTGCAGGACGGCGGCTGGCACCACGAGCGCTCCTACGCCCCCGAACGGGCGCAGCGCCCCGACACCGTCGAGCTGTGGAAGAAGATCTCCACCGCCGAGGACCCGGAGTGGACGCGCCGCTACCACTCGACGGACCCGAACGAGAAGGCCTTCGGCGCCCGCGCCGAGGTCACGCTGAAGTCCGGCGAGGTCATCGTCGACGAGCTCGCGGTGGCCGACGCGCACCCGCTGGGCGCCCGCCCGTTCGCGCGCGAGCAGTACATCGAGAAGTTCCGCACCCTCGCCGAGGGCGTGATCGAGAAGGCCGAGCAGGACCGGTTCCTCGAGGCCGCGCAGCGCACCGGTTCACTCGGGGCCGGCGAGCTCGACCAGCTCACCTTCACGGTGTCGGACCAGGTCCTCGCGCGCACCCCGAAGCTCGCCCCGGGGCTGTTCTGATGACCGGCGCGACCCCCGACGTCGGCGGCCTGCTCGCGGCGGCACCGTCGGCGAACGACAAGCGCAGGGCGCTGCGCGCGGCCCTGGACTCGACCTCGATCGCGCGGCTGCCGGGAGCCTTCAATCCCCTGACCGCCAAGCTGATTCAGGAGTTCGGCTTCGAGGGCGTGTACGTCTCCGGCGCGGTAGTCGCGGCCGATCTGGCGCTGCCGGACATCGGGCTCACCACCCTGACCGAGGTGGCGACCCGCGCGCAGCAGATCGCCCGGGTGACCGACCTGCCCACCCTCGTGGACGCCGACACCGGCTTCGGCGAACCGATGAGCGCCGCCCGCACGGTGACGATCCTCGAGGACGCGGGCCTCGCCGGCCTGCACCTCGAGGACCAGGTGAACCCCAAGCGGTGCGGACACCTCGACGGCAAGGCCGTGGTGCCCACCGACGAGGCCGTGCGCCGCCTGCGCGCGGCCGTCGCGGCCCGGCGCGATCAGGACTTCGTGATCTGCGCGCGCACCGACGCCGCCGGGATCGAGGGCATCGACGCCGCGGTGGAACGGGCGAAGGCCTACGCGGACGCGGGCGCCGACCTGATCTTCACCGAGGCGCTGCACACGACGGACGACTTCGAGCGGTTCCGTGCGGCGGTCGACATCCCGCTGCTGGCGAACATGACCGAGTTCGGCAAGTCCGAGCTGATCGACGCGGGCACGCTCGAGTCGATCGGCTTCAACGCGGTGATCTACCCCGTGACCACGCTGCGCCTGGCGATGTTCGCCGCCGAGGAGGGGCTGCGGGAGATCGCCGCCGAGGGCACGCAGCGGAACCTCCTGGACAAGATGCAGCACCGCAGCCGCCTGTACGAGCTGCTGCAGTACGAGCGCTACAACGATTTCGATTCCGGCATCTTCAATTTCGCGCTGAACAGGAGCCAGTGATGAGTACAGAGATCCGCAAGGGCCTGGCCGGCGTCGTCGTGGACACGACGGCGGTCTCGAAGGTCGTGCCCGAGACCAACTCCCTGACCTACCGCGGCTACGCGGCGGCGGACCTGGCCGCGCACTGCAGCTTCGAGCAGGTCGCCTACCTGCTGTGGAACGGCGACCTCCCGACCGAGGGCCAGCTCGCGCTGTTCACCCAGCGCGAGCGGGCCGCCAGGCGTGCCGACCGCTCGCTGCTGGACCTGGTGGCGAGGCTGCCGCGGACCTGCCACCCGATGGACGTGGTGCGCACCGCCGTGAGCTACCTCGGCGCCGAGGACGCGGACGAGTGGAACCGCGACCCGGCGGCCCTGCAAGCCAAGGGGTTGCGCCTGCTCGCCGTGCTCCCCACGGTGGTGGCGGCGGATCAGCGTCGCCGCCACGGGCAGGCGCCGATCGCCCCCGACCACACCCTGGGATTCGCCGCGAACTTCCTGAACATGTGCTTCGGAGCGGTGCCCGAACCGGAACTGGTGCGCGCCTTCGAGGTGTCGCTGATCCTCTACGCGGAGCACAGCTTCAACGCGTCCACCTTCGCCGCCCGCGTGGTCTCCTCCACGCTGTCGGACATCTACAGCGCGGTGACCGCCGCGATCGGCGCCCTCAAGGGGCCGCTGCACGGCGGCGCCAACGAGGCCGTGATGCACGACATGGAGGAGATCGGCGATCCCGCCCGCGCCGAGGCGTGGATGCGCGACAAGCTCGCCCGCAAGGAGAAGGTGATGGGCTTCGGGCACCGCGTGTACAAGAACGGCGACTCCCGCGTGCCCACCATGAAGCAGGCGTTCCTGGACATCGCGGACCGCACCGGCGGCGAGCGGTTCGTGCAGATGTACGACATCCTCGAGCGCACGATGGTCGAGGCGACGGGGATCAAGCCGAACCTGGACTTCCCGACGGGGCCCGCATACCACCTGCTGGGATTCGACACCGAGGTGTTCACCCCGATCTTCGTGATGTCTCGCATCACCGGGTGGACCGCCCATATCATCGAGCAGGCAGAGGCCAACGCACTGATCCGGCCGCTGAGCGAATACGTCGGAGTCCCACAAAGACCGGTGGTAGCTTGAGCATGTTCAACAAAGTCCTGGTGGCCAATCGCGGTGAGATCGCGATCCGCGGTTTTCGCGCCGCCGTCGAGAGTGGCGCCCACACGGTGGCCGTCTTCCCCTACGAGGATCGCAATTCCCCGCACCGCCAGAAGGCGGACGAGGCCTACCAGATCGGGGTCGAGGGCCATCCGGTCCGCGCGTACCTGAGCGTGGACGAGATCATCCGCATCGCGCTCAAGTCCGGCGCGGACGCGGTGTACCCGGGCTACGGGTTCCTCTCGGAGAATCCGGACCTCGCGGCGGCGTGCGCCGAGAACGGCATCACCTTCGTGGGGCCGCCGGCCGCGGTACTCGAGCTGACGGGCAACAAGGCGCGGGCCATCGCCGCCGCGCGTGACGCCGGCCTGCCGGTGCTCACCTCGACGGCGCCGTCGTCGGACGTCGACGAGCTGCTCGCCGCCGCGAAGGACATGCACTTCCCGGTGTTCGTCAAGGCCGTCGCGGGCGGCGGCGGGCGCGGCATGCGCCGCGTCGCCGAGATCGACGACCTGCGGGACGCGATCGAGATCGCCTCGCGGGAGGCGGAATCCGCATTCGGCGATCCGACGGTGTTCCTCGAGGAGGCCGTGATCGACCCGCGGCACATCGAGGTGCAGATCCTCGGCGACACCGCGGGCAACGTGATCCACCTGTACGAGCGGGACTGCTCGCTGCAGCGCCGGCACCAGAAGGTGATCGAGATGGCGCCCGCGCCGAACATCTCCGACGAGCTGCGGGAGCGGCTGTGCTCGGACGCGGTGAACTTCGCGAAGGCCATCGGCTACAGCTGCGCCGGCACCGTCGAGTTCCTGGTCGACCCGCAGGGCCGGCACGTGTTCATCGAGATGAACCCCCGGATCCAGGTGGAGCACACCGTGACCGAGGAGGTCACCGACGTCGACCTGGTGGCCGCGCAGCTCAAGGTCGCCTCCGGCTCCACGCTGCCCGAGCTGGGGCTCACCCAGGACGCGATCCGCCTGCGCGGCGCCGCGCTGCAGTGCCGGATCACCACGGAGGACCCGACGGACGGGTTCCGCCCGGACACCGGGCGGGTGAGCGCCTACCGCACGCCCGGCGGCGCCGGTATCCGCCTCGACGGCGGCACCTCGGTGGGCGCGGAGATCAGCCCCCACTTCGATTCGATGCTGGTCAAGCTGACCACCCGCGGCCGGGACCGGGAGACGGCGATCGTGCGCGCCCGGCGCGCCCTCGCCGAGTTCCGCATCCGCGGCGTCGCCACGAACATCCCCTACCTGCAGGCGGTCCTGGCCGATCCGGACTTCGTCGCCGGCAGGGTCACCACCTCGTTCATCGAACAGCGGCCCGAACTGCTCACCGCCCGCGGCTCCTCGGACACCGCCAGCAAGATCCTGCGGTACCTGGCCGACGTCACCGTCAACAAGCCGCACGGGGTGCGGCCGACCACCGTGTACGCGCACGACAAGGTGCCCGCCACCGATCTGAGCGCGCCGGTCCCCGACGGGTCGAAGCAGCGGCTCGCCCGGCTCGGCCCCGCGGGTTTCGCGGCGGACCTGCGGGCGCAGACCGCGCTCGCCATCACCGACACCACCTTCCGCGATGCGCACCAGTCGCTGCTGGCCACCCGCGTCCGCACGTCCGCGCTCGCGACCATCGCCCCCTACGAGGCGCGGTTGATGCCGCAGCTGCTGTCGGTGGAGGCCTGGGGCGGCGCCACCTACGACGTGGCGCTGCGGTTCCTGCACGAGGACCCGTGGGAGCGGCTGGCGACGCTGCGCGAGGCGATGCCGAACATCTGCCTGCAGATGCTGCTGCGCGGCCGCAACACCGTCGGCTACACCCCGTACCCGCAGCAGGTGACCGACGCCTTCGTCGCCGAGGCCGCCGCCACCGGGGTGGACGTCTTCCGGATCTTCGACGCGCTCAACGACGTCGAGCAGATGCGGCCGGCGATCGAGGCCGTGCTCGCCACGAACACCGCGATCGCCGAGGGCGCCCTCTCCTACACCGGCGACCTCTCCGACCCCGGCGAGAACCTGTACACCCTCGACTACTACCTCGGGGTCGCCGAGCAGATCGTGCAGGCCGGCGCGCACGTCCTGGCGATCAAGGACATGGCCGGCCTGCTCCGCCCGGCCGCGGCGACCACCCTGGTGACCGCGCTGCGCAAGGAGTTCGACCTTCCGGTGCACGTGCACACGCACGACACCCCCGGCGGGCAGCTCGCCACCTACCTCGCCGCGTGGACCGCGGGCGCGGACGCCGTCGACGGTGCCGCGGCCCCGCTGTCCGGCACCACCAGCCAGCCGTCGCTGTCGTCGATCGTCGCGGCCACCGCGCACACCGAGCGGGACACCGGCCTCGACCTCGAGGCGGTGTGCGCGCTCGAACCGTACTGGGAGGCGGTGCGCGGAGCGTACGCGCCGTTCGAGTCCGGCCTGCGGGCCCCGACGGGGCGGGTCTACCACCACGAGATCCCCGGCGGGCAGCTGTCGAACCTGCGGCAGCAGGCCGGGGCACTCGGGCTCGCCGAGCGGTTCGAGGACATCGAGAACGCCTACGCCGCAGCCGATCGCATGCTGGGCCGGCTGGTGAAGGTGACCCCGTCGTCGAAGGTGGTCGGCGACCTCGCCCTGGCCCTCGTCGGCACCGGGGTCTCGGCGGACGAGTTCGCCTCGGACCCCGCCAAGTACGACATCCCGGGCTCGGTGATCGGCTTCCTCCGCGGCGAGCTGGGCACCCCGCCCGGCGGATGGCCCGAGCCGCTGCGCACCCGCGCCCTCGAGGGCCGCGCAGAGGCGACGCCCGTCAGCGACGTCCCCGCCGACGAGGCGGCGGAGCTGGCCGGCGACTCGCCGCAGCGCCGCGCCTCGCTCAGCCGGCTGCTGTTCCCGGGGCCGATGCGCGAATTCACCGAGCACCTCGCCGAATTCGGCGACGTCTCCAAGCTCTCGACGAACCAGTTCCTGTACGGACTGCGGCAGGGCGAGGAGCACCGCGTCCAGCTCGCGACCGGCGTGGAACTGCTGATCAAGCTGGAGGGCGTCGGCGAACCCGACGAGCACGGCAACCGCACCCTCGTCTGCACCCTCAACGGGCAGCTGCGCACCGTCTCCGTGCGCGACCGCTCCGTGCAGGCCGAGATCCCCGCGGCCGAGCGCGCCGACAAATCCAACCCCGGCCACGTGGCAGCCCCGTTCGCCGGCGTGGTCACGCCCACCGTGCACGCCGGATCCACCGTGGCGGCCGGCGATCAGGTGGCGACGATCGAGGCGATGAAGATGGAGGCCGCGATCACCGCGTCCGTCGCCGGCACCGTGACCCGGGTCGCCCTCGCGGGCCCCACCCAGGTGGACGGCGGCGATCTGGTCGCCGTGATCGAGACGCAGTAGGGCTGTGCAGTAGGACTATGAGGTGCCGCCGGGGCAGGTGACGCCCACCCCGGCGGCGGTTCCGGTCCCGAAGGCGCCCACTGCCGTTCGGGACCGGAGTCTCACAGGCCGGCGCGAACGGCCTTGGCGGCGGCCACCAGGTTGCGCAGCGAGGCCACGGTCTCCTCGGTGCCCCGGGTCTTGAGGCCGCAGTCCGGGTTCACCCAGAGACGCTCCGCGGGGACCGCCTCCAGCGCGGCGCGCAGCGACGCCTCGACCTCGTCCTGCGCGGGAACGCGCGGCGAGTGGATGTCGTAGACCCCGGGGCCCACCTGGTTCGCGAACCCCGCGTCGTTGAGGTCGCCCAGGATCTCCATGCGCGAGCGCGCCGCCTCGATCGAGGTGACGTCGGCGTCGAGGTCCGCGATCGCCCCGATCACGTCGCCGAACTCCGAGTAGCAAAGGTGGGTGTGGATCTGGGTGTCGTCCTCGACGCCCGAAGTGGACAGCCGGAACGAGCCCGTCGCCCAGTCGAGGTAGGCCGGACGGTCCGCGGCCCGCAGCGGAAGCAGCTCCCGCAGAGCCGGCTCGTCGACCTGGATGATCTTCACCCCGGCCGCCTCGAGATCGACGGTCTCGTCGCGGATCGCCAGCGCCACCTGATCGGCGGAGTCGGCGAGCGGCTGATCGTCGCGCACGAAGGACCACGCGAGGATCGTGACCGGCCCCGTCAGCATGCCCTTGACCGGACGTTCGGTCAGCGTCTGCGCGTACGTGATCCAGGAGACGGTCATGGGCTCGGGACGGCGGACGTCGCCGAAGAGGATCGGCGGCCGCACGCACCGGGTCCCGTAGGACTGCACCCAGCCGTTGTCGGTGGCGAGGAAGCCGTCGAGGCGCTCGGCGAAGTACTGCACCATGTCGTTGCGCTCGGGCTCGCCGTGCACCAGGACGTCGATGCCCAGCTCCTCCTGCAGCGAGATGACGTCGGCGATCTCGGCCCGCATGCGGCGCACGTACTCGGCCTCGTCGATGCGGCCGGCCCGCAGGTCGGCGCGGGCGACGCGGATCGCGCCGGTCTGCGGGTAGGAGCCGATCGTCGTGGTCGGCAGCAGCGGGAGGCCGAGACGCTCGCGCTGCACGCCGGCGCGCTCGGCGGCGGCGGCGCGGCCGGTGCCGGAGGAACGGAGCGCTGCGAGGCGGTCGCGCACGGCCGCGTCGCTCAGCCGGGGGTCCGTGTCGCGGGCGGCCCGCACGGCCGCGCTCCTGCCGAACTCGGCGGCGACCACGGGCCGGCCCTCGGTGAGCGCCCGGGACAGGACCACGACCTCCTCGACCTTCTCCGCGGCGAACGCCAGCCAGCCCCGGACGCCCTCGGCCCCAGCGGGTTCGGGCGCGGTCTCGGCGGCCACGGTGTAGGGGACGTGCAGCAGCGAGCAGGAGGTGCTCACCGCCAGCGCGCCGGCCGAGCCGGAGACGGCGCCCAGGGTCGCCAGCGCCGCCTCGAAGTCTGTGCGCCACACGTTGCGGCCGTCGACGACGCCCGCGAGCAGCAGCTTGTTCTGCAGGGCGGGTACGGCGGCGACGTCGTTCACGGCGACGGGGTCGGTGACCAGGTCGACGGCGATCGCCTCGACGCCGGTGCCCGCGAGCGCGGCGAGCGACGGGCCGGGGGAACCGAAGTAGGTGGCGACCAGGATCGACGGGCGCTCTGCGCCCGCGGCCAGCTCGCCGTAGACCTCGGCCGCCGTCTCGGCGAGGCCGAGCCCGGCCTCGCTGACCAGCACGGGCTCGTCGATCTGCACCCACTGCGCCCCGCCGGCGGCGAGCCGTGCGAGCAGGTCCCGGTAGAGCGGGATCAGCTCACCGATGCGGGTGAGCGGCTCGGCGCCGCCGTCGACCGCCTTGGACAGGGCCAGGAAGGTGATCGGTCCGACGATCACCGGTCGCGCCGGAACCCCCTGCGCCAGAGCCTCGCCCAGATCGGCGAGGATCGCGGTCGGGTCGAGCGCGAAGGCCGTGCCGGGCCCGATCTCGGGAACCAGGTAGTGGTAGTTGGTGTCGAACCACTTGGTCATCTCCAGCGGGGTGACCTCGGCGGTGCCGCGGGCGGCGGCGAAGTAGCGGTCCAGCCGGTCCTCGATGCCCGCGACCCGCGGCGGCAGTGCGCCGAGAAGCTCTGCGGTGTCCAGGATCTGGTCGTAGTAGCTGAACGTGTTGGTGGGAACGGAGTCGAGCCCGGCGTCCACGAGGCTCCTCCACGCGTCGCGGCGGAGGCCGGCCGCGGTGGATTCGAGGTCGGCACGGGCGACCGTGCCCTTCCAGTACCCCTCGATCGCGCGCTTGAGTTCGCGGCGGGGGCCGATGCGGGGAACACCGAGGACGGTGCGGGTGAAATTCGGTGCGGTCACTGCGGGACCGTTCCTTTCGTGCGTAGCCAGGGCGGGCCACCCGTCCGGACGCACGTACGCACGACTCGCGGACCGTCGGCGAACGACGTCCGGTTCCGTGCGGTCGCACGCCCAGTCCACGAGGCGGCACACCACCGGACGCGGCGCGTCCGGTACAACGGGCAGGTATTCGGACTCGCAGGCGCGCCTCGTGGCTCCTACCGGTCGCTGCTTCCCAGGCTGTGCGCCCAGTGCGTTCGTCGCGACTTTCGTTCCTGCTCACCGCTGCGGGACAGTCCCGGATTCCCACCGGGTTCCCTCGCCGTGTCGCGGCTGCGGCACAGCGATGTCGCGGCCCGAGGCTTCGGCGCGACATACCAGCTGCCCTTCCAGCATGCCACGAGGTGCGACGGCGGCGGGCGGCGGCTCAGTCGTCGACCGCGAACCGCTTGATCCGGCTGGTCTGTCCCGCGATCAACCGCACGCGGGACTTGGGGACGCCGAGGTGCGCGGCGAGCAGCTCGGCGGCCGCCCGGTTGGCCTTCCCCTCGGTCGCGGGTTCGCGGACGAACAGGGTGAGCGCGCCCGCATCGTCGGCCGCGACCAGCGGGCCCTTGCGGCTCCCGGGCTTGATCGTGCAGGTCACGGTGCGCGGGCTCATCGCCCCATGATGGCATGTTCACCACTGAGTACTATGAGTTCGTGGGGATGAGGAAGGCCGCGCTCGCCGTCGTCGCGGCCGTCGCCGCGCTGATCGTGCTGGCCGGCGGCGCGGTGTGGCTGTCCAGCAATCACCGGACCCCGCTGACGCGGCACCTGCCCGCGCAGCTGCAGCCCCGCGCCTTCCCCTCCGTGGATACCGCCGGCCTCTCCCCGTCAAGGGTCCGGATCATCGAGAATCTACGGCGGGAGTTCGCCGCGAACCGGCCCGGCACGTACTACTCCGAGGGCGTCCGGGAGCCCTGGTGCGCGGACTTCGTCTCGACGGTGCTGCGCGACTCCGGGATGCCGCTGCGCAACCCGAACTCCGCCACCTGGCGCATCCCCGGCGTGTACACGCTCACCGAGTACTTCCAGAAGTCCGGGAAGCTGGAGTCGGCGACCGCGTACCGGCCGCAGCCGGGCGACGTGGTGCTGTACGCGCCCGAGCATCCGCAGCTCAAGCAGCACACCAACATCGTGGTGGCGGTCTCCGGCGACACGGTCACGACGATCGGCGGCAACCAGGAGGGCGGCATCAGCGCCCTGACCTACCGCGTCGCGGACACGTTCGGCATCGTCGGCTACGGGGTGCCGGCCCGATGACGGTGCTCGAGGCGATCCGAGCGCGGCTCGCCGCGGGCAGCGTTCCGGGCGCGCGCTCGGACGGCATGCGCATCGCGCTGTCCATCGAGGGCGGCGGCTCCCGCTCCGCGTACTCGGCGGGCATGGCGATGGCCGTCGCCGAGCTCGGTCTGCTCCCCGCCTTCGACGCGGTGTACGGCACCTCGGGCGGCGCGCTCAACGCCGCCTGGCTGGTCTCGGGCGAGGGACGGCGGTGGCTGCCGTCGTGGGGCTGGGAGGACGTGCTCGCCGAGCGGGTGGTGCATCCGCGGCGGGTGCTGCGCGGCGGGGTCGTGGTGGACACGCGGCACCTCGTGGAGCGGGTCTACTCCGACGTCACGCCGATGAACTTCGCGGCCATCCTCGCCAACCCGATCTCCCTGCATCCCTTGGCGATCGACGCCCACACCCGCAGGGTCGCGGACCTCGCCCCGTACATCACCGATGCCGCGTCGCTGCGTACGGCGCTGCGCGCCACCGCGGCCCTTCCCCTGCTCGCCGGGCCGCCGGTGCGCATGGCCGGGCGGCAGTTCCTGGACGGCGGGCTCGGCGAGAAGGTGCCGTTCGCCACCCCGATCGAGCACGGCGCCACCCACCTGCTGGTGCTGCGCACCGTCGAGGCGCAGCACCAGCCCCGGTCGTCCCGCGCCGAACAGTGGGTCCTGGGCGCGTATTTCACCGCCCGGCGGGCGGCGCCGGCACCCGCGCCGGTGGAACCGGGCGCGGCCGAGGTGCTGCAGATCTGGGTGCCGCCGGGCAGCCCCGTGGTCGGCAGGCTCTCGGTCGACGGTCCGCTGATCTCCCGCGCCGTCGAGGCCGGCCGGGACGCGGCACTCGCCGCGCTGTCATGACGGGTCCACCGGTGTGCCCTGGTGGAACTGCACGGACCAGAGGTTCTCGCGGCGCCGCCAGACGGTGAGCCGCCGGGTGACGCGGTCGGGCTGGGTGAGCGTGTAGGTGAGCAGGTACACGGACGCCCCCACGGAACGGAGCTGGAACTCGCTGGTCTCCCAGCCGGATTCGTCCTGCGGCTCCTCGATCCGCTGCGCGATCACCGAGCGCACGTACTCGCGGCTGTACCTGCGCCCCGAGGCTCCGACCTCCCAGAAATCGGGCGCGACCGTCTCGTCGAAATCCGCGAGGGTGCGCCAGGTGGGGCCGTGGAAGACGGGTTCGCGGCGGCGGAGGTCCGCGAGCACCTCACGCAGCTCCGGCGCGGTGCTCCTGTCCGGTTCGTACGCCTCGTCCATCACGTCGTATCAGGGTACCCTCACTGCCAATCCCGGGACCGTGCGGGCACCGACAGGTCCATGCGCTGCAGCCGGTCGGCGACCACGGTGACGGCGCCCTCCGCGTTCTGCAGGCGCCCCCGCACCAGGAGCGCGGGCGCCGACTGGGCGAGCCTGCGGTACCGCGCCCACAGACCGGGACTGCACACCACGTTCACCATGCCGGTCTCGTCCTCGAGGTTGATGAACGTGACCCCGCCCGCCGTGGCGGGGCGCTGCCGGTGCGTGACGGCCCCGCCGACCAGCACGCGGTCACCGTCGGGCAACCCGAGCAGGCGGTCGGCCGGAACGACCCCGAGCCGTTCGAGGGTGGGCCGGAGGAACTCCGTGGGGTACTTCCCGACGGTGACCGAGGTGGCCCACGCGTCCGCGGCCGCGAGCTCCGTCTCGCTCATGCCCGGCAGTGCGGGCGGCGCGCCCGCGGTCGCCGTGCCCGGCAGCCGGTCCGGTCGCTCCCGCGCGGCGGCACCGGCCTCCCACAGCGCCCGCCGCCGGTCCCTGCCGAAACAGTCCAGGGCGCCGGAGGTGGCCAGCGCCTCGGCCTGCGCGGCGGTGAGCTCGACCCGGCCCGTGAGATCGGTGAGGCTCGCGTAGGCGCCGCGCTCCTCCCGCTCGCCGGCGATCCGTTCGGCGAGCTCGTCGCCGATGGTGCGGATCGCGGCCAGCCCCAGCCTGACCTCGGTGCCGGCGTTCTCCAGATCCGCCCACGGCCGGCTGCGGTTCACGCACGGCCCGTGCACCGCGACCCCGTGCCGCCGGGCATCGGCGACGAGGGACTGCGGCGAGTAGAAGCCCATCGGCTGCGCCCGCAGCAGCGCGGCGCAGAAGGCCGCCGGGTGGTAGAGCTTGAACCAGGACGAGTAGAACACCAGGGACGCGAACGACTGCGAATGGCTCTCCGGGAAACCGAAATTCGCGAAGGCGGCCAGCTTCTCGAAGATCCTGTCGGCCACCTCGCCCTCGATGCCGTGCAGCCGCAGCGCACCGTCGTAGAAGCGCTGCCGCAGCCGTTCCATCTTCTCCGTGGACCGTTTCGAGCCCATGGCCCGGCGCAGCTGATCGGCCTCGGCCGGGGAGAACCCGGCCACATCGGTCGCGAGCTGCATGAGCTGCTCCTGGAAGAGCGGGACCCCCAGCGTGCGCCGCAGCGCCTTCCACATCGACGGGTGCTCGACGGTGGGCTCCTCCTGCTCGTTGCGGCGGCGGATGTACGGGTGCACCGAGCCGCCCTGGATGGGGCCGGGCCGGATCAGCGCGACCTCCACCACGAGGTCGTAGAAGTTCCGCGGCCTGAGCCTGGGCAGGGTGGCCATCTGGGCGCGGGACTCCACCTGGAAGACGCCCACCGAGTCGGCGCGGCAGAGCATCTCGTAGACGGCGGCATCGGCGAGGTCGAGCCGCGCGAAGTCCACGTCGATGCCCTTGTGCTCGGCGAGCAGGTCCTTCGCGTAGTGCAGCGCGCTGAGCATCCCGAGGCCCAGCAGGTCGAACTTCACCAGGCCCGCGGCGGCGCAGTCGTCCTTGTCCCACTGCAGCACACTGCGATCGGCCATGCGCGCCCACTCCGTGGGGCACACGTCGGCGATCGGCCGGTCGCAGATCACCATGCCGCCGGAGTGGATGCCCAGGTGCCGCGGCAGGTCGGCGACCTGCGCCGCCAGCTCCACCACCCGGTCCGGTATCCCCTCCGGCACAGGATCATCGCGCCATCCCCAGCTGGAGATCTGTTTGCTCCACGCGTCCTGCTGCCCCTGCGAGTAGCCCAGCGCCCGCGCGGTATCGCGCACCGCGGACCGTCCGCGGTAGGTGATGACGTTCGCCACCTGGGCCGCGTACTCGCGGCCGTACGTGCGGTAGACGAACTGGATCGCCTCCTCGCGCCGGTCCGACTCGATGTCCACGTCGATGTCCGGCGGGCCGTCCCGCTCGGGGGCGAGGAAGCGTTCGAACAGCAGCTCGTTGCGCACCGGGTCCACGGCGGTGATACCGAGGGCGAAGCACACCGCCGAGTTGGCGGCACTCCCCCGCCCCTGGCACAGGATGTCGCTGCGGCGGCAGAAGCTCACGATGCTGTGCACCACGAGGAAGTAGCCGGGGAACGCGAGCGTCTCGATCACGTTCAGTTCGTGCTCGATCTGCGCGTACGCCTTCGGGTTCCGCTCCGGCGGGCCGTACCGCTGCAGCGCTCCGCGCCGGGTCAGCTCGCGCAGCCAGGTGGCCTCGGTGTGCCCGGGCGGCACGTCGAAGGGCGGCAGGTTCGGCGCGATCAGCCTGAGGCTGAAGGCGCACTCGGCGCCGAGCTCCGCGGCGGCGGCGATGGCACCGGGATGCTCGGGCAGCAGCAGCGCCATCTCGTCCCCCGAGCGCAGGTGGGCACCGCCCGCGGCGGGGAGCCAGCCGTCCAGCTCGTCGAGGCTGCGGCGGGCCCGGATCGCCGCGAGGGTCGACGCCAGGCGCCGCTGGTCCGGCCGGGCGAAGTGCGCCCCGGTGGTGGCGACGGTGCCCACCCCCATCCGGGCGGCCACCCCGGCAAGGAGGTGGTTGCGCTCGTCGTCCTCCGGGACGCCGTGGACGGTGAGCTCCATGCTCACCCGCTCCGCGCCGAACCGGTCGACGAGCAGCGCGAGGGCGGCGGCGGCACCGTCGGGCCCGGAGGCGGCGAGGCCGCGCCGGACCGCACCCTTGCGGCAGCCGGTGAGGACCTGCCAGTGGCCGCCCGCCCATTCCGCGAGGCGGTCGGGGCGGAACCGCAGCAGGCCCTTCTCCCCCGCCTCCATGTGCGCCTCGGCCATGGCGCGCGAGAGCCGCCGGTAGCCCTCCTGGCCGCGGGCGAGCACGAGCAGGTGTTCGCCGGAAGGGTCTGCGGCGCCGGTGCGTTCGGCGTCGTGCTCCAGGGACAGCTCCGCCCCGAAGACGGTGGGGACACCCAGCTCCAGCGCGGCCTCGGCGAACCGGACCACACCGTAGAAGCCGTTGTGATCGGTGACCGCGAGGGCCGTGAGGCCCAGGGCGTGCGCCTGCTCGACCATCTCCTCCGGCTGCGCGGCGCCGTCGAGGAAGCTGAACGCGGTGTGCGCGTGCAGCTCCGCGTACGGCACCCGGGAGGCCCCCGGAACACCGCCCGACGGGACGTAGGGCTCGCGCTTACGCGACCAGGCGGGGGAATCGCCGCCGTCGCCCGGCGGCTCCTCCGCCCGGCGCACCGGGGCCCGCCCGGAGAGCACCCGCTCCATCTCCGACCAGCTGCGCGGCCCGTTGTTCCATCCCACACCACCACAATACGCTCACATATTCGATGGATGGCCAGCAATCGAACGCCAGCGGCGCCCCTCCGCTGCGGATATTCGCGAGCGCTGCCGACAACCGGCAGCGCCCATGAATTTCGGCAGCGCGCTGCCGAAACCCACCTGTCCCTGCCTCTGGACGCTGCCTCTGGACTCAGCTCGCGGTCGGCGAGCTCTCGCCTCCTCGACGCCGGCCCTCAGGCCTCGCCGTCCTCAGGCCTCGCCGTCCTCGGTCCTGCCGTCGAGCCCGGGCGTGATCTTGGAGAGCGCGGACCGCACGGCCGCCACGTCCCGTGCGGTGAGGTTGTCGAACACGAGCCGGCGCACCTCCTCCACGTGCCCGCGGGCGGCACCGTCGAGCGCGGCGAAGCCCTCGTCGGTGAGCTCGGCGTAGGCGGTGCGTCCCTCCGCGCGGCGCACCAGCCAGCCCCGCTCCCCGAGCTTGCGCAGGACGTGTGACAGCCGCGACGGCGAGGAGTTGGCCGCCTCCGCCAGCGCCGAGAGCCCGAGCGTCCGGTCCGGAGCCTGCGACAGCTGCGCCAGAACCATGAACTCGTAGTGGGTGATTCCCGCCTCGGCGCGGAGCTGGGTGTCCAGCTTGGCGGGCAGGCGCATCGCGACGTGGATCAGCGGCAGCCAGGCCGCCATCTCCGCCTCGGACAACCACCGGGTCTCCCCCGCGTCCGCCACCATCACACCCCCGATCGGCACATCGGCCCCCGAGTTTACCGGCTCCCGCTTCCGGTGAACCGCTCCTCACCGAGCTGGGTACATTGAGCGCTATGAGCCGACCGAGCACCACGACGGGACCGACCACCGACGCGGAGATCCCCGCGTACCTGCGGGCGCTCGGCATTCCCGGTCTGGCCGATATCCACGTGCACTTCCTGCCCGAGCCGATGCTGGTCAAGGTGTGGGACTTCTTCGACCGGGCGAGCGCGGAGTACGGGCGGGAGTGGCCCATCCGCTACCGCTTCGACGAGGAGACCCGGCTCGCGCTGATCCGCGGCATGGGCGTGACGGCGATCCCCGCCCTCACCTACCCGCACAAGCCGGGAATGGCCGTGTGGCTCAACGATTGGTGCGCCGAGTTCGCCCGCCGCGTCCCGGACTCGATCCACTGCGCCACCCTGTACCCCGAGCCCGGGGTCGGGGAGTACGTGGCCGCCGCCGTGGCCGGCGGTGCGCGGCTGTTCAAGATGCACGTCCAGGTGGGGGTGTTCGCGCCCGACGACCCGCTACTCGATCCGGCCTGGGAGACGCTGTCCGCCGCGCGGATCCCGGTGGTGATCCACGCCGGCTCGGGCCCCGTGGAGGGCCCGTACACGGGCCCGGACCGCGTTGCGGAGGTGCTGCGGCGCCACCCCGAGCTCACCCTGGTGATCGCGCACCTCGGCATGCCCGAGTACGACCGGTTCGCCGACCTCGCCGAGCGGTTCCCGAACGTGTACCTCGACACCACCATGGCGGCGACCGACTTCACCGAGGCGAGCGCGCCCATGCCGCCGGGCTACGTGGACCGGCTCGGCGCGCTCGCCGACAAGGTGGTGCTGGGCAGCGATTTCCCCAACATCCCCTACGAGTACGCGCACCAGCTGTTCGGGCTGGCCAGGCTGGGCCTGGGCGACGAGTGGATGCGCAAGGTGTTGTGGCACAACGGCCGCGCTCTGTTGGAGCGGGCGGGCGCCTGATCGGCGCCGCCGCGGCCGATACCATGACCCCATGCTGGCCCTGATGCAGATCCGGCGGGCCGTGGCGGCACTCCTGGTGGCGGGCGCCCTCGCGGCGTGCGGCGGCGCACCGTCGACGCCCGAGACCCTCTCGCTCGACCGGTCCAAGACCGACTTCGAGCAGGTGGGGATCGACGAGACCCGCGAGGACGTGACCGCGCTGGTCGGGGCCGCGACCCGGCTGGGGGCGCGCCTCGCCGTCGGCGACCCCCGCGCCGGGAGCACCGCCGTCTCGCCGTGGTCGGTCCTGAGCCTGCTCGGCATGCTCCGGGCGGGCGCCGCGGGCGAGACCGCCGCGCAGCTCGACGGTGCCGGGCTGGGCGCGGCGAAGGACCTGCCGCGGGCGATGGCCGCGCTGACCGGCCAGACCGCGCAGTGGGCGGGCGATCCCGGCACCGTGCCCGCGGGTTCCCCGCCGGCGACGCCGCTGTTCCAGTCGCAGGTGGCGCTCCTGACGCAGAAGCGGCCCGCGGACCGGAAGGTGCGGCCGGAGTACCTGGACGCCCTCTCCGCGAGCTACGACACCGGCGTGTACCCCGTGGACTTCGACCTCGGGGTGGGCGCACCGCTGGGCGAGTGGGTCGCGGTGAACACCGGCAGCAGCCTCACCTCCGCGCCGCTGCGCACCGACTCGGGCACCCGGCTCGCCGCCGCCACCACGGCGTACCTCGCGGCCGCCTGGCGCTTCCCGTTCGACCCCGCCCGCACCCGCCCCTCGCCCTTCACCGCCGCCGACGGTGCCGCGCTCGACCCGCTCACGATGCACGGCACCGTGCCGTCGCGGGTGGCCGCCGGCGAGGGCTTCTCGGCGCTGCAGCTCGACTACGGCACCACCCTGGCGCTGCAGATCGTGCTGCCCGCGCCCGGCACCCCGCTCACCGCGGCGGTCGACGAGGGCCGGTTCGCCGCGGCCCGGATCGCGCTGGCGGGCGCCCCCTCGGTACCGCACGAGGTGAGCCTGCCGAAGTGGCGCTCGGCCACCTGGACCGCGCTCGTGGACCCGCTCCGGGACGCGGGCCTGACGGGGCTGTTCGCCGGCCCGGGCCTCGACGGCGTCGCCCCCGGATCGCCGACGGTGGCGGACGCCCGGGCCGCCGCCGTGCTCACGGTGGGCGAGAAGGGCACGGCCTCCGACACGGCCGCCGCGCCCGCATCGGAGCCGGCGAGCGCTCCGGGGACCGATCCCGGGTCCGGTGCCGCAGGACCGGAACCGTTCACCGTGGACCGGGCGTTCGCCTACGCGGTGGTGGATACGGCGACGGGCCTGCCGCTGCTCATGGGGACCGTGAACCGGCCGGCGTAGCGTCTCGCGCGGTTCACTCGTACACGCCCTCCACCTCCCATCCGCCCGCGTAGTGCAGGAGCAGTGCCCGGCCGTCGTCGCGGCCCGGAGCGGCCTCGAGCAGCACCTGGGCGCGGGCCCGGGGTTCGGCGGCGGCGCCGGGCGCCCACCAGCGCTCGTCGATCAGCCAGGGGCCCGCCCACCAGCGCAGCGCCCAGTCCCGCGAACCCCACGTCAGGTGCGTGGGCTCCCCCGTGAAGCCGCCGCGCTCGGTGACCCGGACGGCCGCGCCGGCGGCGTCCGTCACCGCGACCGCGGCCCCCGTGACCAGGACCGACGGCGCCGGCTCGGGCAGCGCACCCGGCCACGGCGCCCCCGGGTCCCGGTCCGGGAGCACCTCGTCGCCCAGCGGCACCCAGGTGACCCGCTCGGCCGGGCCGCGGCCGCCGCTGCGCACCCCGATCCGCACCGCCTCGCCGCCGAGGAGCCCCTGCACGCGGACCAGCTCCCGGCGGAACCGGGCCGCACCGTCGGCCTCGTCGCCCCACATGCCCGCCTGCAGCGCGCCGGCGTCGACCACCTCGACCGGCTCGAGCCGCAGCAGGGAGATCGGCGCGCCCGGCCCCCCGGACCGGCCGGCGGTGAGCCAGCCGTCGATCTGCCAGCGCACCCGGTCGGCGGTGCCCTCGGGGGTGAGCGGCTCGGCGCACCGCCAGATGCGGCTGTGCCGCATGCCGTTCTCCGCGACCGCGGACACCTCCAGCCGCAGGCAGGCCACGCCCGCCGCGGACAGCCGGTCGTGCAGCTCCGCCGCGAGGGCGCGGCCGGCGAAGGCCGCCGCATCGACCCGGTCGATGGGTGGGTCCGGGCGCAGCTCCGCCTCCAGCCCCGGCGGCAGGGCCGCGGTGGACGGCGGCCGGTCCGCCACCGCGCTGGCCTGCCGGTGCGCGGCGATCGCGTCCGCCCCGAAGCGGGTGGCGACGTCCGACGCGGAGAGCTCCGCGAAGGCGCCGATGCTGCGCAGCCCCAGCCGGCGCAGCAGGTCGAGCAGGTCGGTGCGATCGTCGCCGGCGAGGGCGGGTTCCGCCCCCAGCTCGGCGATCGGCAGCGGCGCGAGGAAGGCCGCCGATCCGCCCGGCGGGACGACGACGCCGCGGCGCGCGGCGAGGGCGGCGGTGAAGACCTCGTCCGCGATGCCCGCGAGGGACTCCGCGCCGACGGAGGACGCCGCGTCCACCAGCCGCTCGGCCGCCCGTTCCTCGCCGCCGAAGAAGCGCGCCGCTCCCCGCGCGGGGATCACCACCAGGCCGGGACGCAGCACCTCGATGAGCGGGATCAGCGCCGCCACGGCGCCCGCCACGGGCTCGAACGCCCGCGCGTCGCGCCCCTCGTCCGCCTGGGCGACGTGCAGTTCCGGGCAGCGGGCCTGCGATTCGCGGCGCTTCATCCCGCGGCGCACCCCGTCCGCGCGGGCCGGGGCGTTGCAGGCCACGACCCGGTTGCCGTGCAGCACGGCGACGGGCCGATCGGGCGGCAGGTCCACCTCCGCCGCGGCGGCCGCCGCCGGCCAGTCCGGGCACCACAGGGCCAGGATGCGCTGCTCCTTCGTGGTGGACGCGCTCATCGTGCCACCGCCAGGCCCTCCGGCCCGCCCGCGCCCCGGTGGGGGTTGACGCAGCCGCGGCCGCGGGCGGAGCAGACCAGGTCGATACCGCGGCTCCGGCCGCGGCCGGGCCGGGAGCCCAGGCCGGTGTAGCCCCGCACGCGCGCGCCGAGGTGCAGCGCGGCGCCCGCCCAGCGCCAGCCGGTGACGAGCAGCACCGAGCCCCGGGAGCGGGCGCGGGCCGCGAGTGCCCGGCCGCGGCTGGGAGGCACCGCGGCGCCGCCGAGCTCGCACAGCACCACGTCGGCACCGTCGAGCAGGATCGAGGCGACCGCGACCGGATCCGCGAGGGGGCCGCCGATGAGCGCGATGCGCTCCGGATCGGCCCCCTGTTCGAGTGCGGCGGCCATGCCGAAACCGGACGTGCCGCACAGCGCGACGCTCGCCCCCGCCCGCGAGACGGTGGCCACCAGCGAGACCACGAGGGAGCCCGCCCCCGCGACCTCGGCGACCGTGCCGCGGGGAAGGCCGCCGCCGGGGAGCAGGCGCGCCAGCTCCTCGTGCACCGGGAGCACGCCCATCCCCACCTGCCCGGACGCCTCGTGCAACGGCGCCGACAGCGGCGCCCGTTCCTTCGCCGGACGATGCCGCTCCGGCAACGCGGCGAGCCGCCTGCGCAGCTCCGCCACCTTCTCCTCGCGGTCGCCCACCGGCGCCGCAACACGTGCGAACACTTGTCACACCCCTCCCCTACCTTCGGATTCCGCGTTCACCGATCAGTGCGGAAGCCGAGCCACGGGGAAGACATGACTAGAACTTCTGTTCGATCTGATCTCAGCGTAGAACCGCGACCGCGGGAGCGTCAAGCGCCCAGTCCGAGGGCCTCAGTCGCGGTGTGCGGAGGCGGCCGCGCGGGGCGAGAGATCCGCCGTGCGCAGGTCCACGGCGGGCGTCCGGGTGACCAGCTTGTAGCCCCACCACAGGCCGAGGAAGAGGATCAGCGCACCATAGGCACTGAGCCACAGCTCCCAGCTCCCGGCGGTGCCCGAGCGGATCGCCCCGAAGTTCTGGCCCGCGATCACCGCCACGCACATGAGCAGCGCGACGATCGGCCCCGCCGGATACAGCCACGCCCGGTACGGCAGCGCGTTCAGGTCACGCCCCTGCAGGTTCCACGCCCGCCGGAAACGGTAGTGCGCCCAGGCGATCCCGATCCAGGTGATGAAGCCCGCCACCGACGACGCGGTGACCAGCCACAGGTAGGCCTTGCCGTCCCCCACCAGGCTGGCGACGAAGCACAGCGCGCCGATGGCGACCGTCGCGGAGAGCGCCGCGACCGGGATCCCCCGGCCGCTGACCCTGCCGAATACGCGCGGCGCGCTGCCGTCGGTGCCGAGGCCGTACAGCGCGCGGGTCGCGGCGTACAAGGAGGCGTTGCCCGCCGAGAGGATCGCGATGAGGATGACCGCGTTCATGATCGACGCGGCGGCCTCGATGCCGGCCTGCTTGAAGACCAGCGTGAACGGCGCGATCGCGATGTTCGAATCCGGGTTCAGCAGGTCCGGATTGTTGTACGGGATGAGGAAGGAGATGATCGTCAGCGTGCCGATGTAGAAGATCAGGATGCGGAAGAACACGGTGCGCACCGCGCGCGGAATGGCGCTCTTGGGCTCGATCGCCTCGCCGGCCGCGACCGCGATCATCTCCGTGCCCTGGAAGGCGAAGCCGGCGATGAGGAACACCGACAGCACGCCCAGCGGCCAGTCCACGAAGGGCGCGTCACCCACGGTCCAGTTGTGGAAGCCGGGCGAGGGACCGCCGACCGCCCCCACCACCATGAGCACGCCCACGACGAGGAAGATCACGACCGCGATCACCTTGATCGAGGCGAACCAGAACTCGGCCTCCCCGAACGCCTTGACCGCGAACAGGTTGAGCGCGAGCAGCCCGCCGAGGAAGACCAGCGACCACAGCCACGAGGGCACGTCGGGCAACCAGTACTTCATGATCAGGCCCGCCGCCACGAGCTCGGCCGCCAGGGTGATCGACCAGTTGAACCAGTAGTTCCAGCCGGCCGCGAAGCCGAACGACTTGCTGACGAACCGGGTCCCGTACTCCTGGAACGGGTTGCTGCACGGGATGTACGCCGACATCTCGCCCAGGCTCTGCATGAGGAAGAAGACCATGACGCCCATGAGCCCGTAGGCCAGCAGCGCGCCGCCCGGTCCGGCGTCGTGGATCGTGGCGCCGGAGGCCACGAACAGGCCGGTCCCGATCGCCCCGCCGAGGGCGAGCATGCTGATGTGGCGGCTCTGCAGTCCCTTGCGGAGGGACTCGTCCGGGGTGATACCAAGCGGGCTCGACACCCGATGAGACTAGCGACCCCGCCGGGACTGCGGTTAGCATTCGCATCGTCATGTTCTCCTACGACACCCGTTCCGCACTCGCGAGCGCCGCGGACCTGGTGAACACCGCTCCGGACGCGCGCACGGACCGCGCGGAACGCCTCCCCGACGTGGACGCGCTGCGGGCGTTCGTCGCGCGCTGGGGATGGACCGGCCCCATCCCGCTGCGGGACGACGAGCTGGAGCGGGTGCACGCGGTGCGCCGCGTTCTGCGCGGCCTGTGGGACCTCGCGGGCGACGAGCCCGGCACCGTCGACCTGGTGAACCGGATGCTGCGCGACGCGGCCGTGCTCCCGCAGCTGGTGCGGCACGACGATTGGCCCTACCACCTGCACGGATGGAACGACGAGACGCCGATCGCCGAGCGCTTCCTCGCCGAGCCCGCGATGGGCATGGTCGACGTGGTGCGGGCGGGCGCCCTGGACCGCCTGCGCACCTGCGCTGCGCCCGACTGTGCGGGCGTACTCGTGGATTTCAGCCGCAACCGCTCCCGCCGGTTCTGCGACGACGGCTGCAACAACCGGCTCAATGTGGCCGCGTACCGCGCGCGGCGGGCCTGACCTCTAGGATCGACGGCGTGGCGGAATCGACGGGTGCGAGCGGCGCGAACAGGGGCGTCCCCGGGCCCGATCATCTGGTGGCCGGACGGTACCGGCTCACCTCCAAGATCGGTGGCGGCGGCATGGGCGCCGTGTGGCTGGCCCGCGACGAGCGCCTCGACCGCGACGTGGCCGCCAAGCAGGTGATCTCCACCGAGGGGCTCACCGAGGAGGAGGCCGACGAGCTGCGCCGGCGCGCGCTGCACGAGGGGCGCCTCGCGGCGCGGCTGCAGCACCGCAACGCCGTCGCCATGTACGACGTGGCGCTGGACCGCGGCGAGCCCTGGCTGGTGATGGAGTACCTCCCGTCGCGCTCGCTCGCGCAGGTGCTGCACATGACCGGCACGATGCCCGAGCGGCAGGTCGCGCAGATAGGCGCGCAGGTCGCCGACGCCCTCGCCGAGGCGCACGAATCGGGGATCATCCACCGCGACATCAAGCCCGGCAACATCCTCATCGCGAACCGGGGTCGGGCGTCCGGCACCGTCAAGCTCTCGGACTTCGGCATCGCCCGGGCCAAGGGCGACGAGGCGGGACCGTCGGGGATCATCACCGGCACCCCCGCCTACTTCGCGCCCGAGGTGGCCCGCGGCGCCGAGCCGTCGGAGGCGTCCGACCTGTACTCGTTGGGCGCGACGCTCTACACCGCGCTCGAGGGCGCCCCACCGTTCGGCGTGGACGACGACTCGATCGCGTTGCTGCACAAGGTTGCTCTGGGCCAGATCGACCCGCCGAAGCGCGACGGGCCGCTCATCCACGTGATCCTGGACATGCTGCAGCCCAGCCCCAAGCGGCGGCCCACGCTGATCGAGGCCCGGGACCGGCTCGCCGAGGTCGCGGCCGCCGGCGGCAACCCCGCGACGATCCTCACCTCCCCGTTGCAGGCCACCGAGGGGGCGCCCGCAGTGTGGCTGCGGCGCGCCGCCGGGGAGCGCGCCCCCGGCGACCGGGGTTCGACGGTGCGCGGCACCGGCCCGGGAACCTCGGGCGCGTCGGGTCCGGCCGAACGCAAGCGCCCGATTCCGCCCGCGCCCCGGCCGAGCAGCTACACGCCGCCGCCAGTGGCGCCGCCGAGCCGGATGTCGAATCCCGTTCTCGCGGCGTGGATCATCGGCGGCTTCATCGTGCTCGCCGCAATCATCGCCGGCGTCATCCTCGTGCTGGGCTGACACTGCGTCGCCCGATCCCCGGGACCTCACGCGATCACTGCCGCAGGTTTCAGCAGCGCGGCACACCGCCCATCGAACAGCGGGCTGCGCTCAGTCCGCGAGGTGCCGGGTGTGCGCCCACCGCGTGAGGGCGTTGCGGTTGCTCTGCTGAGTCTTGCGGAGCACGTTCGAAGCATGTGTCTCAACGGTTTTCACTGAGATGAACAGGTCCTCGGCGATCTCCTTGTAGGTGTACCCGCGGGCCAGAAGCCGCAGCACCTCCAGTTCGCGCGGGGTCAGCGAATCCAGCTCCGGGTCCAGCGCCGGCTCCGGCACCGGCGAGCGGCCGGTGAACGAGTCGAGCACGAAGCCGGCCAACCGCGGCGAGAACACCGCATCGCCCTCCGCGACCCGGCGCACGGCATCGGCGAGCTCGGTCCCCGAGATCGTCTTCGTCACGTACCCGCGCGCGCCGGCGCGGATCGTGGCGATCACATCCTCCGCGGCGTCGGACACGCTGAGCGCCAGGAACACCGGCGTCTTCTCGAGCCTGGCGCGCGGCGCACCGTCGATCACGCCGCGCAGCACCGCGACGCCCCCGCCGTCGGGCATGTGCACATCCAGCAGCACCACATCGGGGGCCGTGTCCAGGATCCCCGCGACGGCCTCGCGCACCGTCCCCGCCTCACCGGCGACGTCGATGGAATCCTCCCGGGCCAGTTCGGCGCGCACGCCGGACCGGAACACCCCGTGATCGTCGACCAGGAACACCCGGTAGCTCACGCGCTCTCCTCCGCTGTCGCCTCCACACCGTCAACCGCGCGGGGCATCGTCAGCCGCACCTCGGTGCCCCGGCCGGCGCCCGACCGCACCACCACGGTGCCGCCCCGCCGTTCCATCCGGGACCGGATCGACTTGGCCAGGCCCTGCCGGTCCGACGGTACCTCGTCCGGGTCGAACCCGACGCCGCGATCACGGACGTACACCGCCACGGAGTTCTCGTCCACCTCCGCGTACGTGTCGACGGAATCGCAGCCGGAGTGCTTGGCGGCGTTCACCATCGCCTCCTTCGCCGCGCCGAGCAGCGCGGTGAACCGGTCGTCCACGCCGAGTTCCGCGCCCTCGACATCGCCCACGGTGATCACGTCGACCGCCACCGAATGCGCGTCCTCGACATCACCCGCGGCCGCCTTGAGGGCGGCGGCCAGGGACTGTGCGGGAGCCTCCGCGCCGCCGAACAGCCACTCCCGCAGCTCCCGTTCCTGGCTGCGTGCGAGGCGTTTGACGGCGGCACCGTCGGAGGACTGCTTCTGGATCAGGGCGAGCGTCTGCAGCACGGAATCGTGCAGGTGCGAGGCGATCTCCTCGCGTTCGATGGTGCGCACCCGCGCCGCCCGCTCGGCGCCGAGATCGCGC
Organism: Tsukamurella paurometabola; assembly: GCA_040391845.1. Classification (GTDB taxonomy): domain Bacteria; phylum Actinomycetota; class Actinomycetes; order Mycobacteriales; family Mycobacteriaceae; genus Tsukamurella; species Tsukamurella paurometabola_B. Next base: position 31,733 of record JBEBXD010000042.1, read on the forward strand.
CACATGCGCACCCAGATCGGCACGGTGAGCAGCGCGACGCCCACCAGGGTGAGGAGCACGGCGGCCAGCGCCGTGGGGAGGGCCGCCACATCGACGCGTCCCAGGAACACCACGGCGAGGCCGACGATCACCAGCGTGACGCCGCCCAGCATCCGCAGCCAGGTGATCAGGCGCGAGCCTCCGCCCGGCGCGGATGACGGTGTCCGCGAGGCGGAATCCGCCTCCCGCCAGACGAGGGCCGCGCCGATGCCGATGACGAGGACCGGGATGACGAACCCCGCGCCGGTGTTGCTCGCGACGGAGGCGAGCGTCGCCGCGCCGACCACGCCGAGCACGGCCAGTGCCAGGCCCTGGCGGCGCTCCGCGGGGTCCGGGCGCGCGGTATCTGTGCCGGGCCGGCACAGGAACCACAGGAGCGCGTACATGATCACGCCCGCCCCGAGCAGGGCCAGCAGGGTGAAGGCGATGCGGACCTTGGTGACCTCGACCCCGAGGTGGTCGGCGATGCCGCCGCACACGCCGCCGATCACCGCGCCGCCGTTGCGGCGGAGCATCCGGGGGTACGTCGGTGCCGGGGCCGGCGGGACGGGCGCAGACGGTGCCGGCGCGGGCGCCGGGCCGGGCGACGGCACCGTCGGCGCGCCCTGCGCAGCCGAGAACGCCGACGCGTGCGCCGCCCACCCCTGTTGCCACTGCTGCCACTGCTCACGGCTCTGCAGCCACGCCTGCTGGCGGGCGTACCTGCGGTGGGCTCGTCTGTTACTCATCGTTCCTCGATGGTGACACGGATCGGGCACCGCCGGTATCGGGGAAGCCCCTGAAACACGCCCCACCCCGAGCCGCGGCCCGCCGGATTTCAGGGTAGATCCCGATGGACCGGCGGGGCCGCGCGCCGCAGGATCGTCTGTATGGATACGACAACCCTCTCCAGCCAGATCCGGCAGATGTGGGAGACCCGGCCGCTGCGGGCCCGGAACGCGCCGATCGCCGGCGTGTGCACGGGCTTCGCACGCCGCTACCAGGTGGACGTCGCGCTGGTCCGCGCCGCCGTCATCGGTGCGACGGTGCTCGGCGGGCTCGGCCTGGTCGCCTACATCGTCGGTGTGTTCGTGCTCCCCAGGGAGTCCGAGTACGCGTACGGCACCCCGGTGCAGCGCTCGGGGCCCCCGACGTTCGTGCTCATCATCGCCGCGGTGATCGCCGTGAGCTTCGGCAGCGGCATGAGCTCGTCGTGGCCCGGCGCGGGGCTGATCAGCCTGGCGCTGCTGCTGGCGGGCTGGTACGCGCTGCACCAGCGCCTGCCCGTGCCGCCGCCCGGCACCGCCGCATCCTCCCGGGTGGCCGCGCCCTCACCGCTGGGGGCCTGGAACCCGCCGAGCGCGCAGTTCCCGTGGCAGCCGGTGTGGACGCCGCCCACCGGGACGGCGCCGGCGCCCGAGGCGGCACCCGCCACACCGGAGCGGGGCGCACCGGAGCCGGGGGCGCCCGCGGGGGAGGCGGATCTTCCGGAAACGCCGGCGGGCAGCGCACCGTCGGACCCCGTGAACCTGCGGAAGGACGCCGGAACGGACCCCGTCACCCGGGAGACGACCACGGAGCAGATCCACCCGCCCCGGTGGGATCCGTTGGGGGCCGCGCCGTTCGCGTGGGACCTGCCCGAGCCGGCGTCCGGGAGCGCACCGGTACCGGTCGCGCCGCGGCGACGGACCCGGATCACCCCGGTGACCCTGGGCATCGCGCTGCTGGTCGCGGCCGCGCTGGCCGCCACCGATCTGCTACTCGGCGTGCCGATCTCGCCCGTCGTGGGCGCGGCGGCCGTACTCGGCGTGGTCGGCGCGGGACTCGTGGTGGGCGCGTTCCGGCGCAGCGGCTACGGGCTGCTCGCCGCGGCGATCCCCCTGGCGGGCTTCGTGATCGTGGGAACCATGGCGCAGAACGTGATGTCCGGCTACGCCGATGCGCCGCGCGGCGACCGGCAGTACACCATCACCGACCCGGACTCCCTGCAGGAGCAGTACGTCCTGCAGGCGGGCACGCTGGAGCTCGACCTGCGGCCGATGAACCTGGACCGCGACCGGACCGTGACCACCCGGGTCGGCGTGGGCGAGACCAGGATTCAGGTGCCGGACACGATGAACGTCAAGGTCCGGTGCTCGGTCACCGTCGGTGACGCCCGGTGCCCCGACGGTGACGCGACGCCGAAGCCCGGAGCGCCGACCCTGACCATCGACGCCAGCAACGACGTCGGCAGCGTGGAGGTGGATCGTGTCCGCTGAGAACCCCAGGGGCACATCGCCCGCCCTGCTGATCGCCGGACTCGCCGCCCTCGCCGTGGCCGCCTGGGCGATCATCGGCGGCCCCGGCGTGATCGACGCCGGCACCCTTCTCGCCGTCCTCGCGATAGGGGCCGTGGTGGTGGCCGGGATCGCCTTGATCAGGCCCCGAAGATCCGCCGATTCTGCGCCGCCCACTGCGCGAGACTCGTCGCCGGACGGCCGCTGAGCTCCTCGACCAGAGCGTTCGCCTCCTGCCGGTACCGGCGGGAGGCGTCCTGCAGGTCGAGGTACCAGCCGGCCATCTCCCCCATCTCCGCGGCGAGCGCCGCCTCGGCCGCCTCGCGGCTGACCTGCTCGAACCGCAGCGTGCGGCCGATGCCCTCGCCGATCCGCGCGACGGCGTCGACGCGGGTGAGGAACTCGGGGCCGGTGATGTCGTAGGTCCGCCCGATGTGCGGGGCGCGGTCCTCGGCGGTGAGCAGCGCCGCGGCGACGGCCGCGATATCGGCCATCGCGATCGGCGCGCCGCCGGCATCCGGATAGGGCTCGCGCACAACGCCGTCCGCGGCGATCTGCCCGGCCCAGCCCGCGAAGTTCTCGAGGAACTCGCCGGGCCCGAGCACCGTCGCGTCGAGGCCGCTCGCGAGGATCGTGTCGGTGAGCGCCTGCCAGTGCGCGCCGCCGGAGGTGGCCACCACGTACTCGACGCCCGCGTCCTTCGCGCGCTGCAGCACCTCCACCGCGGTGGGCTCGTAGGGCGCGAGGTACATCGCCGTCACGCCGGCGAAGGCGTTGCCGTGCTCGCCATCGAGGGTCTCCGGCCTGCCGATGAATCCCCGGAAGACCTCCACCCCGTCGGGGAGCGCGGCTTTCGCCGGGTTCGTGGTCAGCGCTCGGATGTTCGTCGCGTCCGTTCCCCGGGCCACCAGTTCGTCGACCACTCCGTTCCCCCGGGGCGTCGTCGTCGCCCGGCCCAGTCCCCGGGCCACCAGTTCGTCGACCACCAATCGCCCGATATTGCCCGTCGCACCCGTCACCAAGACCGTCATGTTGTCGAAGGTACCGACTGCAGCGGTCAGAAGATGACCGCATACAGTCCGGCGCTGCCATCGCAGCGGAAACAGTTGTTCGATCTTTATGGCGTGATCGCAAAGGTGGGCGTAGCATGAAGGCATGGCGCTACCCACCGCATTACAGGCTGTACCTGGGGAGTTGATTCCCCCCGGGTCTCGCCGGTGTGTGCGGGCGGGAGCGGGACGTCGCCGCCGTGTTGTTCGAACAACGAGCGGCGGAGAACCTCGCCTACTGCCGGATGACGGTCA
>JBEBXD010000043.1:0-34791 GCA_040391845.1 Tsukamurella paurometabola
CCGGCTACGTCCCCGGCCCCGGGCACCCGTCGGGCCCGCAGCCGCCGGCGGCCGCGCCGCGCACCTCCGTGCCCGTCCAGCGCACCGTCGCCCCCGGGATCCGGGGGCAGGCGAACCGGCCCAGCTATCCGACGGTGCGCCCCGCGCAGCCCGGCCCGCAGCCGCTGTACGGCGCGGGGGTCCCGTCCGGCGCGGTGCAGCGCGCGCCCGCGCCCCCGCCGCACCGCGCTCCCGGGCCCGCGCCGTCGAAGGGTGGTGTGCCGCCCGCCGTGCTGGCGCTGGTCGGGGTCGCGGTCGTGGCGATCCTCATCCTGGTGCTGGTCATCGCCTTCGGGTAGCCCGGGCGGTCAGCGCTCCTCGAACCACACGCGCGTGAACGACGGGCGCACGTCGTTGAGCACCCGGACACGGGTCACGAGGTGCAGCGGGAGCGCCCACACGCCGCGTCCCCGGGGAACCATCACGTCCTCGACGCGGGCGACGCCGGGGAGTTCGACGAGGCGCTGGGCGTCGGACACCGTCTGGCCGTAGGGCATGCGCGGCGCGACATAGCCTCCGCGCAGCCGCAGCCCCTTCGCGGTGCGCTCGCTGAACAGCGGCGGGATCGAGTCGTAGAACAGTTCGCCGCCCGGCAGGCGTGTCGCCATGTCGGTGATCAGGCGCTGCGGTTCCCCGGGCTCGAAGTACATGAACAGGCCCTCCGCGGTGATCACCACGCCGTCGGTCGGGTCCACCGCGTCCAGCCAGGAGCGGTCCAGGGCGGAGACGGCGAGGTACTCGATCGCCGGCTCCTCGGGGAGGAGGCGCCGGCGGAGCTCGATCACCGGGGCCAGGTCGATGCTGAGCCACCGGCGGATCGGGCGCCGGATCCGCCAGAAGGAGGTCTGCAGCCCCTCCGCCAGCGCGACCACCGTCGCGTTCGGGCGACGGTCGAGGTACTCCGCGATGAACGCGTCGGCGGCGCGGGCGCGGAGCGCGTGGGTCTGGCTGGGGCGGCCGAACGCGGCGAAGTCGTAATCGATCGCGTGATACATCGCGATGGCGAGCGGATCGTCGAACGGCGAGTCCGGGCGCGCGGCCTCCTCGGCGCGATTGCGCAGCGTCCAGAGGGTGGTCTCGGAGACCCCGGTCAGGGTGCTGGCGTTCACGCGGTCCATGCGACTGAGGGTACCCTCATTTCGGATCGTGGCCAGGGGTTGCGGCCGCCCCGGGGCGAGCCTCGGTGAACCTGTCGGGGGCAGCGCCTAGACTCGGCGGGCAAGGGTTCGAACAGGGTGAGGTGAGACGTGGCCGGATCGTTCGTGCATCTGCACAACCACACCGAGTACTCGATGCTCGACGGGGCGGCGAAGGTCGATCCGCTGTTCGCCGAGGCGAAGCGGCTGGGGATGACGGCGGTCGGCATGTCGGACCACGGCAACATGTTCGGCGCCTCGGACTTCTACAACACCGCGGTGAAGTACGAGATCAAGCCGATCATCGGCATCGAGGCGTACATCGCGCCGGAGTCGCGGTTCAACACCAAGCGCGTCAAGTGGGGCGACCCCTCCCAGAAGGGTGACGACGTCTCCGGCTCGGGCGCGTACACCCACATGACCATGGTGGCGGAGAACGCCACCGGGTTGCGGAACCTGTTCACGCTGAGCTCGCTCGCGTCGCTCGAGGGCCAGCTGGGCAAGTGGTCGCGCATGGACGCCGAGATCATCGCGGAGCACGCCGAGGGCATCATCGCGACCACGGGCTGTCCGTCGGGCGAGGTGCAGACCCGGCTGCGACTCGGGCACGAGCGGGAGGCCCTCGAGGCGGCGGCGAAATGGCAGGAGATCTTCGGCAGGGAGAACTTCTACCTGGAGCTGATGGATCACGGGATCGACATCGAGCGCCGGGTGCGGGAGGGCCTGCTGGAGATCGGCCGCAAGCTGGGGATCAAGCCGCTCGCCACGAACGACTGCCACTACGTGACCAAGGACAAGGCGGAATCGCACGGCGCGTTGCTGTGCATCCAGACCGGGAAGACGCTGTCCGATCCCACCCGCTTCCAGTTCGACGGTGACGGCTACTACCTCAAGTCCGCGGCGGAGATGCGCGAGCTGTGGGATTCGCAGGTGCCGGGCGCGTGCGATGCGACGGTGGAGATCGGGGAGCGGGTCCAGTCCTATGCGGAGGTGTGGGAGCACAAGGACCGGATGCCGCGGTTCCCGGTGCCGGAGAACCACACCCAGGAGTCGTTCCTCGAGTCCGAGGTGATCGTGGGCCTGCAGCGGCGGTTCCCGGACGGTCCGCCGCCGGACTACATCGAGCGCGCCAAGTACGAACTGTCCGTCATCAACGAGATGGGCTTCCCCGCCTACTTCCTCGTGGTCGGCGACCTGATCGCGCACGCGCACGAGGTGGGGATCCGGGTCGGCCCAGGACGTGGCTCCGCCGCGGGTTCGCTGGTGGCGTGGGCGCTGGGCATCACCAACATCGATCCGATCCCGCACGGCCTGCTGTTCGAGCGCTTCCTCAACCCGGAGCGCGTCTCGATGCCCGATATCGATATCGACTTCGACGATCGCCGTCGCGGGGAGATGATCACCTACGCGTCCCAGAAGTGGGGATCGGACAAGGTGGCCCAGGTCATCACGTTCGGCACCATCAAGACGAAGGCGGCGATCAAGGACGCCGCCCGGGTCATCTACGGCCAGCCCGGCTACTCGATCGCCGATCGCATCACCAAGGCGCTGCCGCCGCCGATCATGGCCAAGGACATCTCGGTCAAGGGCATCACGGACCCGTCGCACGAGCGGTACAAGGAGGCCGTCGAGGTCCGGCAACTGATCGAGACGGACCCGGATGTCAAGAAGATCTACGACATGGCGCTCGGGCTCGAGGGCCTGATCCGCAACGCCGGCGTGCACGCGTGCGCGGTCATCATGTCCTGCGATCCGCTCACCGACGCGATCCCGGTGTGGAAGCGCCCCCAGGACGGCGCGATCATCACCGGCTGGGACTATCCCTCGTGCGAGGCCATCGGCCTGCTGAAGATGGACTTCCTGGGGCTGCGCAACCTCACGGTGATCGGCGATGCGCTCGAGAACATCAAGCACAACCGCGGCATCGACCTGAACATGGACGAGCTGCCGCTGGACGACGAGACCACCTACCAGTTGCTGCAGCGCGGCAACACCCTCGGCGTGTTCCAGCTCGACGGCGGCCCGATGCGGGACCTGCTGCGGCGCATGCAGCCCACCACGTTCGAGGACATCGTCGCCGTGGGCGCCCTCTACCGGCCCGGGCCGATGGGCATGAACGCGCACAACGACTACGCGGATCGCAAGAACGGCCGGCAGCAGGTCAAGCCGATCCACCCCGAGCTCGAGGAGCCGCTCAAGGAGATCCTCGCGGACACGTTCGGCCTGATCGTGTTCCAGGAGCAGATCATGCAGATCGCGCAGAAGGTCGCCGGGTACAGCCTGGGACAGGCCGATATCCTGCGCCGCGCGATGGGCAAGAAGAAGAAGGAGGTCCTCGACGAGGCGTACGGGGGCTTCCAGCAGGGCATGCTGGACAACGGCTTCTCGCAGCCCGCCATCACCGCGCTGTGGGAGACGGTGCTGCCCTTCGCCGGCTACGCGTTCAACAAGTCGCACGCCGCGGCGTACGGGCTGGTCTCCTACTGGACCGCGTACCTCAAGGCGAACTACCCGGCCGAGTACATGGCGGCGCTGCTCACCTCCGTCGGTGACGATAAGGACAAGGCCGCGATCTACCTGGGCGACTGCCGTCGCCTGGGCATCACGGTGCTCCCTCCCGACGTGAACGAGTCCTTCCACGCGTTCACCTCGGTGGGGGAGGACATCCGCTTCGGCATGGGCTCGGTCCGCAACGTGGGCGAGGGCGTGGTGGCGTCCATCGTGCGGACCCGGGAGGAGAAGGGCGATTTCACCTCCTTCTCCGACTACCTCGGCAAGATCGAGGTGGCGGCCTGCTCGAAGAAGGTGACCGAATCCCTCATCAAGGCAGGCGGTTTCGACTCACTCGACCATCCCCGTAAGGGGCTGCTCCTGGTGCACGCGGACGCGATCGAATCGGTGCTGTCCACCAAGAAGGCCGAGGCGGTGGGCCAGTTCGACCTCTTCGGCTCGATGGGCGAGGAGGACGGTGCCGCGGGCCCGATCGACGACGTCTTCACCATCAAGGTCCCCGACGAGGAGTGGGAGGGCAAGCACAAGCTGGCCCTGGAGCGGGAGATGCTGGGCCTGTACGTCTCCGCGCACCCGCTCGACGGGGTGGAGCACGTGATCGCGGCGCAGACCGATACCGCGATCCCCGCGATCGTCGAGGGCGACGTGAAGGACGGTACGCAGGTCACCGTCGGCGGCATCCTGCAGTCGGTGAACCGGCGCGTGAACAAGAACGGTGCTCCGTTCGCGTCCGCTCAGCTCGAGGACCTCTCCGGCGGCATCGAGGTGTTCTTCTTCCCGCAGGCGTACGCGGCGTACGGCGCCGAGGTGGTCGAGGACGCGGTCGTGCTGATCAAGGCGCGGGTGAACTTCCGCGACGACAAGGTGACGCTGATCGCGAACGACATCGCGCCGATCGACCTCTCGCAGATCGGGGTGGCGAAGCCGCTGGCGCTCACCATGCAGACGCGGGTGTGTACGCAGGACAAGGTCTCTCAGCTCAAGCAGGTGCTCGAGCGGCATCCCGGTGTCTCCGATGTGCACGTGAAACTGGTCAGCGGCGACGGCGAAGGGCAGAGCACCACGCTCAAGCTGGCCGACACGTTGCGGGTGAACCCGTCCTCGTCGCTCATGGGTGATCTGAAGGCCCTGCTCGGGCCGAACTGCCTCGCGTAGCGGAGGCTGTAGCGCCTGACGCGGGGGAGGCTCTCAGGGCCGGGGGTGCAGGGCGCGAGCCGCCCACCACACCGCTACGCCGGTGCCCGCTGCGGCGAGCACGGCGGGGGCGAAGGACGCGCCGCCGGTGGTCACCGTGAGCAGCAGGCCGACGGCCAGAACCACCAGCGCCGCGACCAGGGACTCCGCCTTGTAGCGGGGCCACGCGATGCCGAAGACGTCGACGGTGGACCGCCGCGCTGCGGCGCGGTGGTCGGAAGTCGAGGATGCGGCGACGGTGGTCATGGTGTTCACCATACCCTGTGACCGAGATTTCGGCTACCCGAACTCACGCTCGGGCGGGTCGGTCTGGGATGATGGGACGCGTGTTGCGCTGGATCACCGCAGGAGAATCGCACGGCCCCGCCCTCGTGGCCCTCGTGGAGGGCATGGTCGCGGGCGTCGAGGTCACGTCGGACGACATCGCCGCCCAGTTGGCGCGGCGCCGTCTGGGCTACGGCCGCGGCGCCCGCATGAAGTTCGAGGCCGACAAGGTGAGCATCCTCGGCGGCGTCCGCCACGGGCGTACCCAGGCGGGCCCCGTCGCGATCGAGATCGCCAACACGGAGTGGCCGAAGTGGGAGCAGGTCATGTCGGCCGACCCCGTCGACCAGGAGCTGCTCGACGGGATGGCGCGCAACGCGCCGCTCACCCGCCCGCGACCCGGGCACGCGGACTACTCGGGCATGCTCAAGTACGGCTTCGACGACGCCCGCCCCGTCCTCGAGCGCGCCAGCGCCCGGGAGACGGCCGCCCGGGTGGCCGCCGGCACCGTCGCCCGGAACTTCCTGCGCCAGGCCTTCGGCGCCGAGGTGGTCAGCCACGTCGTGTCGATCGGCGCGTCCGATCCGTACGTGGGCCCCACCCCGTCGGCGGGGGATCTGGAGCGGATCGACGCCTCGCCGGTGCGCGCCTTCGACGAGGCGGCCGAGCAGTCGATGATCGCGGAGATCGAGGCCGCGAAGAAGGACGGCGACACCCTGGGTGGCGTGGTCGAGGTCGTGGTCACCGGCCTCCCCGTCGGCATCGGCTCGGTGGCGTCGGGCGAGAGCCGCCTCGACTCCCGGCTCGCGGCCGCCCTCATGGGGATCCAGGCGATCAAGGGCGTCGAGGTGGGCGACGGGTTCGAGACGGCCCGCCGGCGCGGCAGCGCTGCGCACGACGAGATGCTGCCCGACAGGGGCGGCGTGCTCCGCTCCACGAACCGCGCGGGCGGCGTGGAGGGCGGCATGACCAACGGCGAGGAGCTGCGCGTGCGCGCGGCGATGAAGCCGATCTCCACGGTGCCGCGCGCGCTGCGCACCATCGACATGCAGACCGGCACCGAGGCCGTGGCGATCCACCAGCGCAGCGACGTGTGCGCCGTGCCCGCCGCCGGCGTCGTGGCCGAGGCGATGGTGGCCCTCGTCGTCGCGCAGGCGGCGCTGGAGAAGTTCGGCGGCGACAGCCTGGCCGAGACCCGCAGCAACATCGAGCGGTACTCCGAGCAGGTGGCGGCGCGGTTGCAACGGGTGACGCCCGAGGCGATCTGATGTCCGTCGCGCCCGGCCGGGAGCCGGGGCCCGCGGCGATCCTCATCGGGCCGCCCGGGGCGGGAAAGACGACGATCGGTCGCCGGCTCGCCCGCGTCCTGCGCGTGGAGTTCGTCGATGTCGACGAGGAGATCGAGCGCCGCGAGGGCCGCACGATCCCGCAGATCTTCGCCGGGGACGGCGAGCCCGCGTTCCGCGCCATCGAGGAGAGCGTGATCGCCGACGTCGTCGCGCAGCACACCGGCATCGTCTCGCTCGGCGGCGGCGCAGTGCTCTCGGAGACCACCCGCACGCTGCTGCGCCACCACCAGGTGGTGTACCTCGAGCTCACCGAGGAGGAGGGGATCCGGCGCACCGTCAGCCCGCACGCGGCGACCCGGCCGCTCCTGCGGGGCGAGGATCCGGAGGCCGCCTACCGGACCCTGATGGCGCGGCGCTCCCCGATCTACCGCGAGCTCGCCACGATCCGCGTTTCCACCGTGGGGCGCGCGCCCTCGTCCGTGGTCCGTCAGGTGCAGCGGCGCCTCAAGGACACCGCACCCGGGCGGGTGCGCCGCGGCCCGTGGCCGAAGCTCCCCGCCGTCCTCCGCACGTCCGCCAAGAATCGATCGGAGCAGTGAATGTCTGAAGCCTCCCCGAACCCGGTGAAGGTCCGCGTGAACGCGGCCGCCCCCTACGACGTGATCATCGGTCGTGGGCTGCTCGACGAGACGGTCGCCGCCGCGGGCGATGCGACGCGGGCCGCGATCTTCTACCAGCCGACCCTCGCCGAGACCGCCGAGGCGCTGCGGCAGGCGTTGGCGGACAAGGGGATCGACGCGCACCGGGTCGAGCTCCCCGACGCCGAGGCCGGCAAGGACCTCCAGGTGGCGGGGTTCTGCTGGGAGGTCCTCGGGCGGATCGGCCTGAGCCGCCAGGACGTGATCTACAGCCTGGGAGGCGGCGCCGCGACCGACGTGACAGGCTTCGTCGCGGCGACCTGGATGCGGGGCGTGCCGGTGGTGCACGTCCCCACCACCCTCCTCGCGATGGTCGACGCGGCCGTCGGCGGCAAGACGGGCATCAACACCGACGCGGGCAAGAACCTGGTGGGTTCGTTCCACGAGCCGCGCGCCGTGATCGTCGACCTGGTGACGCTGGAGACGGTGCCGCGCAACGAGATCGTCGCCGGGATGGCCGAGATCATCAAGACCGGTTTCATCGCCGATCCGGTGATCCTCGAGTTGATCGAGAAGGATCCCGAGGCCGCGCTCGATCCCACCGGCGAGGTGCTGCCCGAGCTGGTCCGGCGCTCCGTGGAGGTCAAGGCGAAGGTGGTCTCCGCGGACCTCAAGGAGTCGTCGCTGCGGGAGATCCTCAACTACGGCCACACCCTGGCGCACGCGCTGGAGCGCCGTGAGCGCTACCGCTGGCGCCACGGCGCCGCCGTCTCGGTCGGGCTGATCTACGCCGCCGAGCTGGGCCGCCTCGCCGGCCGCCTCGACGACGAGACCGCCGATCGGCACCGTCGGGTCCTCGAATCCGTTGGCCTGCCCACGGGTTACGACGCCGATGCCTTCGGGCAGTTGCTCGAGTACATGGGCAAGGACAAGAAGAACCGCGCCGGCATGCTCCGTTTCGTGGTCCTCGACGGCCTCGCCCGCCCCGGCCGCCTCGAGGCGCCTGACCCCTCGCTCCTGGTCGCCGCCTACTCCGCCGTCGCCAAGGAGGGGAACGAGCCCGCCGGCTCGGTCCTGCTCTAGATCCTCACAGCCCCAACAGGTCCGCGGTGCGGTCCAGGGTGTAGTCGAACAGCTCGTCCGCGGGCTCGAAGACGTTCGCGAACTGGCCGAACAGCTCGAAGGTGACGGCGCCGAACAGCTGTGTCCACGCGAGCAGTCCGAGGGCGAGCTGGGAGCGGTCCGCGTCCGGGGCCACGGTGTCGGCGACGATGCGCAGCTGGTCGTCCAGGATCCCCGACGGTGCCGGCGCGTTCGCGCGCCCCTCGGCGGCGATACGCGCGAAGGTGCCGGATATCCGTATCGCCGCGGCGGTGGTCTCCGGCGGGGCGTGGTAGCCGGGCACGGGGGAGCCGTAGAGCAGGGTGTACTCGTGCGGATGGTCCAGCGCCCAGCGACGGACGGCTCGCGCCGCGGCGATCCAGCGGTCGCGCGGCCCCGCGGCCGCCGAGTCGGCGGCAACCACCGCGTCGCCGAGGGCCTCGTAGGCCTCGGTGATGAGCGTGGTGAGTAGCGCGTCGCGGCTCGGGAAATAGCGGTACACGGCCGAGGAGGCCAGCCCCAGGTCGCGCGCCACCGCACGCAGGGACAGCGCCGCGGCGCCCACGTCGCGGAGCTGCTTCCGCGCGCTGCGGGTGATCTCGGCGGTCAGTTCGGCGCGGGCGCGCTCGCGGGCGGTCTGAGAGGCGTTCACCCACCCATCATGGCACCGATCCGAAACGAGAGCACCGCTCTTGACAATGACTCCCCGAGGGTGGAGCATTGATTTGAAACGAGAGCACTGCTCACAAATGGAGGAATCCCATGACCCACGCCGCCCCCGCCTACGCCCGGCCCGGCCGGACCGCCACCGTCTTCAACAACACCGTCGCCTGGCTCGCCCGCCGCGGCGTCTCCGTCTACGGCAGTAGGGAACTCGCCGTCCGCGGCCGCACCTCGGGGCAGTGGCGCACGGTCCCCGTGAACCTCCTCGTCGTCGAGGGCGCCGAGCACCTGGTCGCCGCCCGCGGTGTGACCCAGTGGGTCCGGAACCTGCGCGCCGCGGGCGCGGGCGAGCTGCGGCTCGGGCACAGGGTCGAGCCGTTCACCGCGGTCGAGCTCGCGGACCCCGCCGCGAAGGCGGCGGTGCTGCGGGAGTACCTGCGGAAGTGGGCCTGGGAGGTCGGGGCGTTCTTCCCCGGCCTGAGCGCCGACAGCACCGACGGCGAGCTGATCGCCGCCGCGGAGCGGTACCCCGTCTTCGTCGTGCAGCGCGGGTGACGGGACGCCGAACGCTCCCGCCGGTACCGTCGTCCCTGTGAGCGAGACCAGGACCTTCGACCAGTCCAGCGGCACGCTGGAGGTGCACACCGGCGTGGCCGGGCGATCGGCCCGCCTCGGGCACAGCCTGGTGCTCGTCGCGTCCGCGTGGCGCGCGGTCGTCGAGGTCGACGGTGACCGGCCCGTCGCGCTCGCCGTCACCGTCGACGCGGCCTCGCTCGGCGTGGTCTCCGGCGAGGGCGGACTCACCCCGCTCAGCGCGCCCGAACGGGCGGTCGCGACCGCCAACGCGCATCGCTCGCTCACGGTGAAGGAGCATCCCTCCGTCGAATACCGCTCCACGCAGATCGAGCAGTCCGACAACGGCTTCCGGGTCCGCGGCGAGCTCACCGTGTGCGGCGCGACCCGCGCCTGCGACTTCGCCCTGCAGTACGAGGACGCGGAATCGGCGCCCGCGCTCGCGGCCGCGGTCCCGGTACGGCAGACGGACTTCGGCATCAAACCCTTCTCGCTCATGATGGGCACGCTCAAGGTCGCCGATGAGGTCACCGTGGTCGCCCGCGCGATACCGTGAACGGCATGCCGCAGAACCAAACCGACCACGCCCGCCGGCGCGGCGCCCTGCGCGCCGCGCTCGCGAGCCACGAACCCGCCCTCGACGCCCTCCTGGTCACGGACCTGGACGACGTGCGCTACCTGTCCGGTTTCACCGGTTCCAACGGCGCGCTACTCGTGGCCTCGGATCCCGCCCGCGACGCCATCGCCACCGACGGCCGCTACCTCACCCAGGTCGCCGAGCAGTCCGGCGACCTGCGCGCGGTCATCGAGCGCGACGTCGCGAAGGCGCTGCTCGCCGAGGCGGACGGTACCGTCGGGTTCGAGGCGACGGCGCTGAGCTACGCCGACCACGCCCGGCTCGCGCCGGAGGCCCGGCTGGTCCCGACGACCCGTCTCGTCGAGACGCTGCGCGAGGTCAAGGATGACGGCGAGATCGAGCTGCTCCGCCGCGCGTGCGCGATCAGCGACGACGCGCTGGCCGCGCTCGTGCGGGAGGGCGCGATCCGCCCCGGCGCCACCGAGACCCGGGTCGCGCGGCACCTGGAGAACCTCATGTACGAGCTGGGCGCGGAGGCCGTGGCGTTCGAGACCATCGTGGCGGCGGGCCCGAACTCGGCGATCCCGCACCACCGGCCCACCGATGCCGTGCTCGCGGCCGGCGACTTCGTCAAGATCGACTTCGGGGCCCGGTTCGGCGGCTACCACGCCGACGAGACGCGCACCTTCGTGCTCGGCGAGCCGGCGGCGTGGCAGCGGGAGATCTACGACGTCGTCCGCGCCGCGCAGGCCGCCGGCCGGGAGGCGCTCGTCGTCGGCCGGGACGTCCGCGAGATCGACGGTGCCGCCCGCGCGGTGATCGAGGCGGCCGGCTACGGCGAGCAGTTCCTGCACGGCCTCGGGCACGGCGTCGGATTGCAGATCCACGAAGCCCCGACGCTGGGCAAGCTGGGCAGCGGTACACTGTCCGACGGTGCTGTGGTCACCGTGGAGCCGGGTGTGTACCTCCCGGGTCGTGGTGGGGTCCGTATCGAGGACACCCTCGTGGTCCGCGGGGACGGGCCGGAACTGCTGACGCGCACCACCAAAGACTTGCTCGCACTCTAGGAGAATCGACACACTGTGGCATCGACTGCTGATTTCAAGAACGGCCTGGTCCTCAACCAGGAGGGCCAGCTGTGGCAGATCATCGAGTTCCAGCACGTGAAGCCGGGCAAGGGCCCCGCCTTCGTGCGCACCAAGCTCAAGAACGTGGTCTCCGGCAAGACGGTCGACAAGACCTTCAACGCCGGCGTCAAGGTCGAGGTCGCGACCGTCGACCGCCGCGATTTCAGCTACCTGTACCACGACGGCACCGACTACGTGTTCATGGACGGCGAGACCTACGACCAGATCAACCTGGACGAGGCCAAGGTCGGCGACGGCGCGAAGTTCCTGCTGGAGAACATGCAGGTCCAGGTCTCGATGCACGAGGGTGAGGCGCTGTTCGTCGAGCTCCCCATCTCCGCCGAGTACGTGGTCTCGCACACCGACCCGGGCCTGCAGGGCGACCGTTCGACCGGCGGCACCAAGCCCGCCACCCTGGAGACGGGCGCCGAGATCAACGTCCCGCTGTTCATCAACACCGGCGACAAGCTCAAGGTCGACACCCGTGACGGCAGCTACCTGGGGCGCGTGAACTCCTAAGTGCCCGAGCAGTCTGATGATGTACGGTCCCGGGGCGCCAAGCGGCAGGGCTCCCGGCACCGGGCGCGCAAGCGCGCCGTGGACCTGCTGTTCGAGGCCGAGGCGCGGGACGTCTCCGACCTCGACGGCCTGCTCGCCGAGCGGCGGCAGCTGGCGGCGGACGACGCCGCGGTAGCGCCGGTCTCCGAGTACACCGCCGCGCTGGTCACAGGGGTGGGCCTCGACCGCGATCAGCTCGATTCGGTGATCTCCTCGCACCTGAGCGGCTGGACGCTGGCCCGCCTGCCCGCCGTCGACCGAGCGATCCTGCGGATCGCCGTCTGGGAGCTGTTCAACGCGGTCGACGTCCCTCCGGCCGTGGTGGTCGACGAGGCCGTGGAGCTCGCCAAGGAGCTCTCGACCGACGAGTCCCCGGCGTACCTGAACGGGGTGCTCGGCAAGGTGGCATCACTGGCGCCGCAGGTGCGGGCCGCCGCCGCGGCGGGTTCCGCCGACGGGGCGGAGTGAGCGCGCGTCGCTAGCCCTTCAGCCGGGCCGCGAGCACGCGCGCGTTGCGCAGCGCGAGCGCCTGGACCACGCCGATCGGGTGCACGCCGCTCGCGGTGGGCAGCATCGACGCGTCGGCGAGCACCACGTTGGGCACGTCCCATAGCGCCCCCTCGGGATTCGTGGCGCCCCGCCGCTCCGAGGAGGCCATGCGGGCGGTGCTCATGGGATCCTGTGCGCCCAACGCGATCTCGCCGACCCCGTAGCCTGCGGCGTGCGAACGGGCGAGGAACTGTTCGAGCGGCCGATCGCCGGGAACGTAGTCGCCGCCGCGCTGCTGGCCGGTGAAGATCCGCCGTGCGCCGGCCGCCTCGAGGATCCTCACCGCGGTGTCCACGCCGGTGCGCATGTGCGTCCGGTCGGCCTCCGCCAGGTCGTAGCGCACCGACGGCTCGCCGGCGGCGT
The DNA here is from genome assembly GCA_040391845.1 of Tsukamurella paurometabola. Classification (GTDB taxonomy): domain Bacteria; phylum Actinomycetota; class Actinomycetes; order Mycobacteriales; family Mycobacteriaceae; genus Tsukamurella; species Tsukamurella paurometabola_B. The sequence continues at coordinate 12,583 of JBEBXD010000043.1, forward strand.
CCATCACCACTTCACCCGCCCCGCGGTCGCGCAGCACCACCCGGACCACCGACAGGTGCGGCAGCTGCCGCATCACGTTCAGGTGCTCCACGGGGTTGCGCCACGGGACGAAGCTCGCGGCGAGCGCGGGGGTGAGCGGTGCGGTCTCGTAGCGAACGCCGAAGCCCTTGCCGTCGAGGTTCGCGTGCGCATCGCACAGGCGGGTCGTCGGCAGGCCGAGCCACGGCTCGATGCTCTCGCCGAACAGCCCGACGGCCGTCGCGGTGGGGTGCAGGTGCAGGTGCTTGCCCACGTGCGGGCCGCCGATCCCCGAGCGGGCGAGCAGCGCCGGGGTCTGGAACCCGCCCGCCGCCACCACGACTGCGCTGCACCGCACGGTGAGCCACGAGCCGCCCGACGTGCGGGCCACGACGGTGCGCGCCCGCCCGGACTGCGTCCCGATGGACCGGGCCTGCGCGCCGATCACGATCCGCGCGCCCTTCTTCTCCGCGTCCCGCAGCCAGGTGCGGGAGGCGTCCTGCTTCCCGGCGACCCTGCTGGACGGGCCCCATCGCCCCTCCGGTTCGGTGTCGTCGGCGAGGCCGACCGGGTGCACGGGGAGCCCGAGCCCCGCGCAGCCCTTCTCCAGTACGCCGTCGCGGGCCGAGGGCGTACCGGCGAAGTCCGTGACGCCGGAGCGCTGCCAGACCTCCGCGAGCGAGGCGCTCAGGCCGGGCCCGGTTTCGATGCCGCGCGCCGCCCAGTCCGCGAGCACCTCCTCGGGCGGCAGGTAGTAGCCGCCGCTGGAGATCGCGGTGCCGCCGCCGAGGGAGCGGGCGGTCAGCAGGTACGACTGGGCGTTCTCGGTCCAGAACGGCCCCGGCGCGTACAGCTGCTCCAGGTTGTCGAGGTCGGAATCGCCGATCTCGGTGGATGAGATGTAGTCGCCCCGCTCGAGCACGACCACGTCGAGGCCGGCCTCGGCGAGGGTCGCCGCGGCCACCGAGCCGCCGGCACCGGAGCCGATCACCACCACGTCGCACGCGGTGGTGGCGTCGATCTCGTAACGCGCGGGGGAGAGCGGTCGCTGCGCGCGCAGCGCGCGGGCGCGCGGCTTCTTCAGCGGAGCCTGCCGCGGGTAGCCGATGGCCTCCATCAGCTCCGCGCCCGGCCCGTGCTCGCCGTCGGAGCCGCCGGCGGCGTAGTACGCGAGCAGCGCGATGTTGCGCAGGCGCTTGAACAGCATCCGCTTCTGCACGAACCGGGAGCGGGACAGGTCGATCAGCACCCGTTCGCGTTCGGCCGGCGTGAGATCGGCGAACCGTTGCCCGCGCGTCCCGAGAACGGTGGTGGCGAACACGCGGTTGTCGAACAGGCTCAGCGACTGCGAGAGCGTGACCCCGTCGCTGTCGCGGGGGCTCCGTTCGGCGTAGGAGACGGCCAGGTCACCGGCCCGCAGGTCGCTCGCGGAGGGGATCGCGACCCCGTCCCCCGGTGCGAATGCGTCGACGATGGCGGACAGCGTCGTGCGTTGCCTGGTCGACAGATCCATGCCCTGAACGTACTGGTATGCTTCGGGCTGCATCAAGGCATCCTTTTCAGTCCGTCCCGCGAGGCGGAGCGAGCCGTCCGGAGAGGCGGAGAAGGAGGTCACGTGGCTCGGGAACTCATGTCCGCGGCCGATGTCACCCGTACGGTGGCGCGGATCGCGCATCAGATCATCGAGAAGACGGCCTTAGACACCGCACGGTCCGGTGCGGAGGCGGACGAACCCCGCCCGCCCGTCGTCATGTTCGGCATTCCCACTCGCGGTGCGGTTCTCGCCGCCCGCCTGGCGGCCGACATCGCGGAGTTCTCCGGCGTGGAGGTGCCCGTCGGCCACCTCGACATCACCCTCTACCGGGACGACCTGCGGCACAAGCCGCACCGCCCGCTCGAGCGCACCACGGTGCCGCCGCAGGGGGTCGACGGTGCGCTGGTCATCCTCGTCGACGACGTCCTCTACTCGGGGCGCACGGTGCGCGCCGCGCTCGACTCGCTGCGCGACATCGGCCGTCCGGCCGCGGTGCAGCTGGCCGTGCTCGTCGACCGCGGGCACCGGCAGCTGCCGATCCGCGCCGACTACGTGGGCAAGAACATTCCGACCTCCCGTCAGGAGGACGTGCAGGTGCGGTTGCGGGAGAAGGACGGCGAGGACGGGGTGGTGATCTCGTGACCCGGCACCTGCTCTCGGCGGCGGACCTCAGCCGCGCGGAGGCCGAGGAGATCCTGGACGAGGCGGATCGGTTGCAGCAGGCGCTGCTCGGCCGCGAGGTCAAGAAGCTGCCCACGCTGCGCGGCCGCACCGTGATGACGGTCTTCTACGAGAACTCCACGCGGACGCGCGTCTCGTTCGAGGTGGCGGGCAAGTGGATGAGCGCGGACGTGATCAACGTCTCCGCGTCCGGGAGCTCCGTCGCCAAGGGCGAGTCCCTGCGCGACACCGCGCTGACCCTGCACGCCGCGGGCGCCGACGCGCTGATCGTGCGGCACCCGGCTTCCGGTGCGGCGCAGCAGATCGCCGCATGGACCAACTCGGCCGCCGCGCTCGACGGCGTCGCCGGGCCGGTGGTGATCAACGCGGGCGACGGCATGCACGAGCACCCCACGCAGGCCCTGCTCGACGCGCTCACCCTGCGCCAGCGGCTCGGCGGCATCGAGGGCCGGCGCATCGTGATCGTCGGCGACGTGCTGCACAGCCGGGTAGCGCGGTCGAACGCCCTGCTGCTGTCCACGCTCGGCGCCGAGGTGGTGCTGGTCGCGCCCCGCACCCTACTGCCGGTCGGTGTCGAGACCTGGCCGGTCACGGTGGCCGACTCGCTCGAGGCGGAGCTGCCGGGCGCGGACGTGGTGATGATGCTGCGGGTGCAGGCCGAGCGGATGAACGGCGGCTTCTTCCCCAGTGAGCGCGAGTACTCCGTGCGGTACGGGCTCAGCCCGCAGCGCGCCGCCCTGCTGCCCGATCACGCCGTGGTGCTGCACCCGGGTCCGATGCTGCGCGGCATGGAGATCGGCTACTCGGTGGCCGACTCCGACCGGGCCGCGATCCTGCAGCAGGTGGGCAATGGCGTCCACGTCCGCATGGCCGTGCTGTTCCACCTACTGGCCAAGGAGGGTGAATCCCGGTGAGCCTGCTGCTGAAGAACGTCCGCCCCTACGGCGAGGGCGATCCGGTCGACGTCGCGATCGCCGGCGGCGGGATCACGGAGATCGGAACGGATCTCGCGGCCGTGGAGGGCGCCGAGGTGATCGACGGCGGCGGCGCGGTGCTGCTGCCCGGGTTCGTGGACCTGCACACCCACCTGCGCGAGCCGGGCCGCGAGGACACGGAGACCATCGAGTCCGGTTCCGCCGCCGCCGCGCTGGGCGGCTACACCGCGGTGTTCGCGATGGCCAACACCGACCCCGTCGCCGACTCGGCCGTGGTCACCGACCACGTGTACCGTCGCGGCCAGGAGGTCGGACTGGTGGACGTGCACCCCGTGGGCGCCGTCACCGTGGGCCTGCGCGGCGAGAAGCTCGCCGAGATGGGCATGATGGCGTCCGGTGCCGGCCGGGTCCGGGTGTTCTCGGACGACGGTGTGTGCGTTGCCGATCCGCTGCTCATGCGGCGGGCGCTGGAGTACTCGGCATCGCTGGGCGTGGTGATCGCGCAGCACGCGGAGGAGCCGCGGCTGACCCGGGGCGCGGTGGCGCACGAGGGGCCCGAAGCGGCGCGCCTCGGCCTCACCGGCTGGCCCCGCGCGGCCGAGGAGGCGATCGTCGCCCGCGACGCGCTGCTCGCCCGCGACGCCGGCGCGCGCGTGCACATCTGCCACGCCTCGACCGCCGGCACCGTGGAACTGCTGCAGTGGGCCAAGGGACAGGGCATCGCGATCACCGCCGAGGTCACCCCGCACCACCTGCTGCTCGACGATTCGCGGCTGCAGACCTACGACGCGGTGAACCGGGTGAATCCGCCGCTGCGCGAGGCCTCGGATGTGGCCGCGCTGCGGAAGGCGCTGCGGGACGGCGTGATCGACTGCGTGGCGACCGACCACGCGCCGCACGCGGACCAGGACAAGTGCTGCGAGTTCGCGGCCGCCCGCCCGGGGATGCTGGGCCTTCAGACGGCGCTCGCGATCGTCGCCCAGGTGTGCGTGGAGACAGGCGATCTGAGCTGGCGGGACGTGGCGCGGGTGATGAGCGAGGCGCCCGCCCGGATCGCGCGGCTCGACGATCAGGGCCGGCCGATCGGGGTGGGGGAGCCCGCCAACCTCACGCTGGTCGATCCGGACCTGGGCTGGACGGTGCGCGCCGACGAGCTCGCGAGCCGCTCGCGTAACACGCCGTTCGCCGAGCTGAGCTTCCGCGCCAAGCCCGTGCTCACCGTGCTGCGCGGGCGGATCACCGCCCGCGACGGCGCCGCGGCCGAGCCGGGGAACGGGGTGCCGGCGTGAGCGTCAGCGACCTCGTGACGCTGCTGCTCGTGCTCGTGGTGCTCGCCGCCCTGTTCTCGCTGATGGCACTGGGCTGGCGCCGCCGCGGGCAGCGCCAGGCGGCCGCGGTGGGCGAGATCCCCACCACCCCGGAGAAACTCGGCGAGCTGGTGTTCGGCCCCGTCTCCGGCGTGTACGTGGGCAGCACGCTGGCGCCGCACTGGCAGGACCGGGTCGCGGTGGGCGACTGGGGCTACCGGGCCACGGTGAACCTGAGCCGCTACGCGGACGGCTACCTGCTCGAGCGCGGCCGCGGCAACCCCATGTGGATCGCCGACGAGCACCTCATCGAGGTGCGGCGGGCCTCCAAGCTCGCCGGGAAGGTGATGCCGGGCGACGGCCTGCTGGTGCTGCGCTGGGAGCTGCCCACCGGCACCGTCCTGGACACGGGATTCCGCGCGGATGACAAGACGACGTATCGAAAACTGATGGACGTGAGGGAAAGCTAGATGGCTGCAGACGCATTCGGGCAGGGCACCGCGCTGCTGGTTCTGGAGGACGGCACCGTGCACCGCGGTACCGAGTACGGCGCGGTCGGCCAGACCCTCGGCGAGGCCGTGTTCTGCACAGCGATGACGGGGTACCAGGAGACGCTCACCGATCCGTCGTACGCGCGGCAGATCGTGGTGGCGACGGCCCCGCAGATCGGCAACACCGGCTGGAACGACGAGGACGACGAGAGCAGGGGTGACCGCATCTGGGTCGCCGGGTACGCCGTCCGCAACCCCACCCGGCGGGTGAGTAACTGGCGCGCCAGCGGCACGCTCGAGGGCGAGCTGGTGGACCAGGGCGTCGTGGGCATCGGCGGCATCGACACCCGGGCGCTGGTGCGCCGGCTGCGCGACAACGGCTCCATGCGGGCCGGCATCTTCTCGGGCGAGGCGCTGGCCCCGGAGGCCGAGCTGCTGGAGCGGGTCCGCTCGCAGCCGCAGATGAAGGGGCAGAACCTGATCGGCGAGGTCTCGACCTCCGAGCAGTACACGATCGAGCCGGACGGGGAGCCGCGGTTCACGGTGGTCGCCGTGGACCTGGGCATCAAGACCAACACCCCGCGGATGTTCGCGGAGCGGGGCGTGCGGGTGCACGTGGTGCCCTCGACCATCACGCTCGACGAGGTGCGCTCGTTCGATCCGGACGGCTTCTTCCTCTCCAACGGACCCGGCGATCCGGCGACCGCCGAGCACGAGGTGGAGCTGACCCGCGGGGTGCTCGACGCGGGGCTGCCGCTGTTCGGCATCTGCCTCGGGAACCAGCTGCTGGGGCGGGCGTTCGGGCTGCAGACCTACAAGATGAAGTTCGGTCACCGCGGCATCAACATCCCGGTCGTGGAGGATTCCACCGGCCGCATCTCGATCACCGCGCAGAACCACGGCTTCGCCCTCGAGGGTGAGCGCGGCGCCGAGTTCGACACCCCGTTCGGCCGCGGCCGCGTGAGCCACGTGTGCGCCAACGACGGCGTCGTCGAGGGCGTGGAACTGCTCAGCGGCAGGGCCTTCTCCGTCCAGTACCACCCGGAGGCCGCGGCCGGCCCGCACGACGCCGCCTACCTCTTCGACAAGTTCGCTTCCGTCATGAGCACCACCACAGGAGAGCAGTAATGCCGCGCCGCACAGACATCAATCACGTCCTGGTGATCGGCTCCGGCCCGATCGTGATCGGCCAGGCCTGCGAGTTCGATTACTCCGGCACCCAGGCGTGCCGCGTGCTCCGCGCCGAGGGGCTGCGCGTGTCCCTGGTGAACTCGAACCCGGCGACGATCATGACCGACCCGGAGTTCGCCGACGCCACCTACATCGAGCCGATCACCCCCGAGTACATCGAGAAGGTCATCGTCGCCGAGCGGGACAAGGGCTTCCCGATCGACGCGGTGCTCGCCACCCTCGGCGGCCAGACGGCGCTGAACGCGGCGGTCGGCCTGCACGAGCAGGGGATCCTCGACAAGTACGGCATCAACCTCATCGGCGCCGATTTCGACGCGATCCAGCGCGGCGAGGACCGGCAGATGTTCAAGGACATCGTCGCCAAGATCGGCGGCGAATCCGCCCGCTCCAAGGTGTGTTTCACGCTCGACGAGTGCAAGGCGACCGTCGCCGAGCTCGGGTACCCGGTGGTGGTGCGCCCCTCGTTCACTATGGGCGGTCTGGGCTCCGGCATGGCCTACGACGAGGCGGACCTGGTGCGCATCGCCGGCGCGGGCCTCGCCGCCTCGCCGACGGCGAACGTGCTCATCGAGGAGTCGATCCTCGGCTGGAAGGAGTACGAGCTCGAGCTGATGCGTGACGGCCGCGACAACGTGGTGGTCGTCTGCTCGATCGAGAACGTCGACCCGGTCGGCGTGCACACCGGCGACTCGGTCACCGTCGCCCCCGCGATGACGCTCACCGACCGCGAGTACCAGGTGATGCGCGACCAGTCGATCGCCATCCTCCGCGAGGTGGGCGTCGACACCGGCGGCTGCAACATCCAGTTCGCGCAGGACCCCCGCGACGGCCGCCTCGTCACCATCGAGATGAACCCGCGCGTGTCCCGCAGCTCGGCCCTCGCCAGTAAGGCCACCGGCTTCCCGATCGCCAAGATCGCCGCGAAGCTGGCCGTGGGCTACACGCTGGACGAGATCGGAAACGACATCACCGGCGAGACCCCGGCCTGCTTCGAGCCCACGCTCGACTACGTCGTGGTCAAGGCGCCGCGGTTCGCGTTCGAGAAGTTCCCGGGCGCCGACGACACGCTGACCACCACCATGAAGTCGGTGGGCGAGGCGATGAGCCTGGGCCGCAGCTTCGCGGAGGCCTTCGGCAAGGTGATGCGCTCGCTGGAGACCAAGCGGCACGGCTTCTGGACCGGTGCCCCCGTGGAGGGCACGCTCGACGAGCTCCTCGAGCAGATCAAGGTCCCCAAGGACGGCCGCTACTACCTGATCGGCCGCGCCTTCGAGCTCGGCGCCACCGTGGCGCAGGTCTTCGACGCGACGGCGATCGACCCGTGGTTCCTCGAGGAGATCAAGGCCGTCGTGGATCTGGGCGCGCGCGTCCGCGAGGCGGACCTGACCCCGGAGCTGGTGCGGCTGGCCAAGACCCACGGGCTCTCGGACCTGCAGATCGCGAACCTGCGCGGCGTCACCGAGGAGGAGATCCGCTCCTACCGCCACGCCAACGACATCCGGCCGGTCTACAAGACCGTCGACACCTGCGCGGCGGAGTTCGAGGCGAAGACGCCGTACCACTACAGCAGCTACGAGCTGGACCCCGCCGCCACCGGCGAGGTGGCCCCGCAGGCCGAGCGGCCGAAGGTGTTGATCCTCGGCTCGGGCCCCAACCGCATCGGCCAGGGCATCGAGTTCGACTACTCGTGCGTGCACGCGGCGCTCACCCTGAGCGAGGCGGGCTACGAGACCGTGATGATCAACTGCAACCCGGAGACGGTCTCCACGGACTACGACACCGCCGACCGGCTGTACTTCGAGCCGCTGACCTTCGAGGACGTGCTCGAGGTGTACCACTCGGAGGAGCGTTCGGGCGCGGGCGGCCCGGGCGTGGTCGGGGTGATCGTGCAGCTCGGCGGGCAGACCCCGCTGGGCCTGGCCGCGCGCCTGAAGGCGGCGGGCCTGCCCATCGTGGGCACCTCTCCCGAGGCGATCGACCTCGCCGAGGACCGCGGCGAGTTCGGCCGCGTCCTCACCGAGGCGGGGCTTCCGGCGCCGAAGTTCGGTACCGCCACCACCGCCGACGGTGCGCGCGAGGTGGCCGCCGGGATCGGCTACCCGGTTCTGGTGCGGCCCTCGTACGTGCTCGGCGGCCGCGGCATGGAGATCGTGTACGACGAGCAGGGGCTGCTCGACTACATCTCCCGTGCAACGGAACTCGCGCCGGACCGCCCCGTCCTCGTGGACCGGTTCCTGGAGGACGCGATCGAGATCGACGTGGACGCGCTGTGCGACGCCACCGGCGAGGTGTTCATCGGCGGGATCATGGAGCACATCGAGGAGGCCGGCATCCACTCGGGCGACTCCGCCTGCTCCCTGCCGCCGACCACGCTGGGGCGCGCCGACATCGACGCCGTCCGCGCCGCCACCGAGGCTCTCGCCCGCGGCATCGGCGTGCACGGACTGATGAACGTGCAGTACGCCCTCAAGGACGACGTGCTCTACGTGCTGGAGGCCAACCCGCGCGCCTCGCGGACCGTGCCGTTCGTCTCGAAGGCCACCGCCGTCCAGCTCGCCAAGGCCTGCGCCCGGGTCATGCTCGGCCAGACCATCGCCGAGCTGCGCGAGCAGCAGATCCTGCCGCCGTCCGGTGACGGCTCGCACATGCCGATCGACGCGCCGGTCTCGGTCAAGGAGGCGGTGCTGCCGTTCAACCGGTTCCGCCGCGCGGACGGCACCGGCGTGGATTCGCTCCTGTCGCCGGAGATGAAGTCGACCGGCGAGGTGATGGGTGTGGACCGCGATTTCGGTACCGCCTTCGCCAAGTCGCAGACCGCGATCAGCGGCTCGCTGCCCGCCACCGGCAACGTGTTCGTCTCCGTCGCGAACAAGGACAAGCGGGCGCTGATCTTCCCGGTCAAGCGGCTCGCCGACCTCGGCTTCACGATCCTCGCGACGGAGGGCACCGCGGACGTGCTGCGCCGCAACGGGGTTCAGGTGGAGACCGTGTTCAAGCACTCGGACACGATTCCCGAGGGGGAGCAGTCCATCGTGGAGCGGATCAAGGCCGGGGAGGTGGGCCTGATCATCAACACCCCGTTCGGCAACGCCGGGCCGCGCGTGGACGGCTACGAGATCCGCACGGCGGCCGTCCAGGCGTCGGTGCCGTGCGTGACCACGACGGCGGGGGCGTCCGCCGCGGTGCAGGGCATCGAGGCGGCGCTGCGCGGCGGCATCGGGGTCAAGAGCCTGCAGGACATGCACGCGGCGCTGGTGAACCGGTGAGCACGGTGCCGACGTTCGGGCAGCGGGTCGCCGCCGCAGTCGCCGACCGCGGCCGGCTGGTGGTGGGCATCGACCCCCACCCCCCGCTGCTCGCCGCGTGGGGCCTGACCGACGACGCCGCCGGCGTCCGGGAGTTCGGCCTGCGTTGCGCGGAGGCGTTCGCGGGCGAGGTCGGCTTCGTCAAGCCCCAGGTGGCCTTCTTCGAGCAGTTCGGCGCGGCCGGGCTGCTGGCGCTGGAGGAGGTGATCGCCGCGTGCCGCGCGGCGGGCACCGTGGTGATCGCCGACGCCAAGCGCGGCGACATCGGCTCCACGATGGCGGGCTACGCCCGTGCGTGGCTGGGGGATTCGTCGCTGGCCGCGGACGCGGTGACCCTCTCGCCGTACCTCGGCTACGGCTCGCTCGCGCCCGCGATCGAGGCGGCGCGCGCCGCGGGGCGCGGCGTCTTCGTGCTCGCCCGCACGTCCAACCCCGAGGGCGCGCCGGTCCAGGCCGGCGGGGTGGCGCAGCGCATCGTCGACGATGCCCGGGCCGACAACGCCGACGGGTCCGGCACCGTCGGCCTCGTGGTGGGCGCGACGCGCGAGCACGGCCTGGCGCTGGACGGCCTGAACGGGCCGGTCCTCGCGCCCGGACTCGGCGCGCAGGGGGCCACGGCGGCGGACCTCCCGGCGATCTTCGGCACCTCGATCACGGTGCTGCCCAGCTCCTCCCGCCAGGTGCTCGCGGCCGGCCCGTCCGCCGCAGCGCTGCGGTCGGCGGCGCTCACGGCACGGGATGAGGTCGACAGCGCCCTGGGATGATCCCGCGGCGTTATGGTCGACGGCGTGAACGTCGATGTGACACCGCTCCCCGGCATCGGAGTGCGGAAGGATTTCGAACTCGGTACCGGCAGGCGGGTGGGTGTCGTGGCGCACCGCGACGGCACCGTCGAACTGTTCCTCTCCGAACGTGACGATCCGGACGCGACCGCCGCGCAGGTCCCGCTGACGGTCGAGGAGGCCGGGGTGCTGGCGAACCTGCTGGGGGCGCCGCAGCTGGTGAACCAGCTCCGGGCCGACCAGCGCGAGCTGGAGGGGATCAACACGCGGCAGCTTCCGATCACCGGGGGCTCGCCCTACGACGGGCGGACGCTGGGGGAGACGCAGATGCGCACCCGGACCAAGGTCTCGCTGGTCGCGGTGATGCGCGCCGGCGAGGTGCAGGCCTCGCCCGGGCCGGAGTTCGTGTTCACCGCGGGCGATCTGCTCGTAGTCGTCGGCACGGCCGAGGGACTCGAGGCCGCAGCGCAGATCCTGACGAACGGGTGAATCTCCACCTCGACGACAACACGGTCGCCCTCATCGAGCTCGGCGCGATCTTCTTCGTCCTCGGCTTCCTCGGGCGTGCGGCGAGCCGCGTGGGCGTCTCCCCGATCCCGCTGTACCTGATCGGGGGCCTGGCCTTCGGGGTCGGCGGCGTGGTCCCGCTCGGGGAGGCATCGGAGTTCAGCCACACAGCCGGCGAGATCGGCGTGGTGCTCCTGCTGCTGATGCTGGGGCTGGAGTACACGGCCACGGAGCTCATCACAGGGATGCGGCGCTCCTGGCTGGCGGGCGTGTTCGACATCCTGCTCAACGCCACCCCCGGCGTGATCGTGGCGCTCGTGCTGGGGTGGGGGCCGACGGGCGCCCTGGTGCTCGCGGGCGTCACGTACATCTCCTCCTCGGGCATCGCCGCGAAGGTGCTCAGCGACCTCGGCCGGCTCGGCAACCGGGAGACGCCGGTGGTGCTCTCGGTGCTGGTCTTCGAGGACCTGGCGATGGCGGTGTACCTGCCGATCCTCACCGCGATCCTGGCCGGCCTCGGGTTCGTGGGCGAGGTGGAGGCGGTCACCATTGCAGTGGTCGTGGTGGGCGTGGTCCTGATCTCCGCGCTCCGGTACGGGCACCGCGTCTCGGCGCTCATCTACAGCGACGACCGTGAGGTGTTCCTGCTCAAGCTGATCGGCGCCGCGCTCCTGGTGGCGGGCCTCGCCTCCGCGCTGCAGGTGTCCGCCGCGGTGGGCGCGTTCCTGCTGGGCATCGCGATCTCCGGGTCGATCGCCCACGAGGCGACCCGGATGCTCGAGCCGCTGCGTGACCTGTTCGCGGCGCTGTTCTTCGTGGTCTTCGGCCTGAACACCGATCCGCGCGCCATCCCGCCCGTGATGGGCTGGGCGGTGCTGCTCGCCGTGGTGACCACCGCGACCAAGCTGCTCACCGGCTGGTGGGCCGCGAAGCGGGTAGGGGTGAAGCGGATGGGCCGGGCGCGGGCCGGCGCCGCGCTGGTGGCGCGCGGCGAGTTCTCCATCGTCATCGCCGGGCTGGCGGTTGCGGCGGGGGCCGTGGACGGGCGCCTCGCGGCGCTCGCGACCACCTACGTGCTGATCATGGCGGTGGCGGGGCCGGTGATCGCCCGGGTGGTGGAGCCGGTGGTGCGCGCGGGGGAGCGCGTGTCGCGCCGCGGGCGGACGGGCGCGGCGCCCGGCGGCACGGACGGCTGAGGGGCGCTCGACACGCCCGGGCCCGATTCGGATCGCGGCTGTTTTCGCAGGTCACTTGAGTTACACCCGTCACAGCGCCGGTGCCCCGCGAGGACCGGCGTGATCGCTTGAAAGTAATGCGGTGCAACGTGTTTCGAATGCAGCGGTACTTCGGATGGGTGTATCGCACCGGTGGCCCCGCGGGGCGCGTACATCACCGCCAAACCGCAGGTGAGAGGGGGGTGGGGTTCCCATCCCGAGCGAAACGTGGGTACGGTCGCTTAAGTCGCGAGGACGCGGCAAAGTCGTAAGAATATCGAGACGGAGGAATCGTGGCCCTTCCCCAGTTGACCGACGAGCAGCGCGCCGCTGCTCTGGAGAAGGCAGCTGCCGCTCGTCGTGCACGTGCCGAGCTGAAGAACCGGCTGAAGAGCGGCGGCACCACCCTGCAGCAGGTGCTGAAGGACGCGGAGACCGATGAGGTACTCGGCAAGATGAAGGTCTCGGCTCTGCTCGAGGCCCTGCCGAAGGTTGGCAAGGTCAAGGCGCAGGAGCTGATGACCGAGCTGGAGATCGCCCCCACCCGCCGCGTGCGCGGCCTGGGCGATCGGCAGCGCAAGGCGCTGCTCGAGAAGTTCTCCGCCTGACACCACGCGTGTCCGGAGAAGTTCCCGCGGGCCGGAGGGGCCGACTGGTTGTACTGGTCGGCCCCTCCGCCGTCGGCAAGTCGTCCGTGGTCGGCAAGCTCCGCTCGGAGGTGCCCGATTTGTTCTTCTCGGTGTCCGCCACCACGCGCGATCCGCGCCCCGGCGAGGTGGACGGCCGGGACTACCACTTCGTCGGCGAGCAGGGCTTCGACCGGCTCGTAGCCGACGGCGCCCTCCTGGAGTGGGCGGAGATCCACGGCGGCCTGCAGCGGTCGGGCACTCCGGCGGAACCGGTGTACCGGGCGCTGGACGCCGGCCGCCCGGTGCTGGTGGAGGTGGACCTCGCCGGCGCTGCCAGCGTGAAGCGGGCGCTGCCCGAGGCCGTCACCGTGTTCCTCAGCCCCCCCAGCTGGGAGGAACTGGAACGGCGGCTGCGGGGTCGCGGAACCGAGAGTCCCGAGAAGATCGAGCGCCGGCTCGAGACCGCGCGCGCCGAGATGGCCACCCGGGACGACTACGACGCGGTGGTCGTCAACGACGACTTGGACCGCGCGGTGTCGGACTTGGTATCCTTGCTGGTCGGCGCTGGTGACCCGCGGGCGTAGACTGGGCGGGACCAGCGACAATGATGAAGTTCGTGACGTAGGAGAAGCGTGAGCACCACCACTGAGACCGTGTACGACCAGCCGCTCGGCATCACCAACCCGCCGATCGACGAGCTGCTCGAGCGCACCTCCTCGAAGTACGCCCTCGTGATCTACGCGGCCAAGCGCGCGCGGCAGATCAACGACTACTACAACAGCCTGTCGGACGGCATTCTGGAGTACGTGGGCCCGCTCGTCGAGCCCGGCCTGCACGAGAAGCCGCTGTCGATCGCGATGCGCGAGATCCACGAGGATCTCCTGGAGCACACCGAGGGCGAGTGAGCTGACCAGCGCATGATCATCGTCGGCGTCGGCGGCGGCATCGCCGCCTACAAGGCGTGCGCACTCATCCGGCACTTCACTGAACGCGGGCACGAGGTGCGGGTGATCCCCACCGAGTCCGCACTCCGGTTCGTCGGCGCGGCCACGTTCGAGGCCCTGTCCGGGAACCCGGTACAGACGTCGGTCTTCGAGTCGATCCCCGAGGTGCCGCACGTGCGCCTCGGCCAGTCCGCCGATCTGGTGGTGATCGCCCCGGCCACGGCCGACCTGATGGCGCGGGCCGCCCACGGCCGGGCCGACGACCTGCTCACGGGCACGCTGCTCACCGCGCGGTGCCCGGTCGTCCTCGCCCCCGCGATGCACACCGAGATGTGGGAGCACCCCGCGACCCGGGCCAACGTCGCCACTCTGCGCGAGCGCGGCACAGTCGTGATCGAGCCGGCGTCCGGCAGGCTCACCGGCAAGGACACCGGCGCCGGCCGGCTCCCCGAACCCGACGAGATCGGTGCGCTCGCCGAGCTGCTGCTCGAACACCCCGGCGCCCTCGCCCGCGATCTCGAGGGGCGCAGGGTCGTGGTCTCCGCCGGCGGCACCAAGGAGGCGCTCGACCCCGTCCGTTACCTCACCAACCGCAGCTCCGGAAAGCAGGGCTACGCCCTGGCCCGGCTCGCCGCGCAGCGCGGCGCGGACGTCACCCTGGTCGCCGGCAACACGGTGGGCCTCGCCGATCCCTCCGCGGTCGACGTGGTGCGGATCGCCTCCGCGCTGGATCTGCAGGCGGCCATGGCCGAGCACGCCGCCGACGCCGACCTGATCATCATGGCCGCAGCCGTCGCGGACTACCGCCCCGCCGAGGTCGCCACCACGAAGCTCAAGAAGGGCGCGGACGGCAGGAGCGAGGCGCTCGAATCGATCACCATGATCGAAAACCCCGACGTGCTCGCCGGCCTCGTGGCCGCGCGCCGCGAGGGCGCCCTGCGGCCGGACGCCGTGATCGTCGGGTTCGCCGCGGAGACCGGCGATGAGAGCGGAACGGTGCTCGACTACGGCCGTGCCAAACTGCGGCGCAAGGGATGCGACCTGTTGGTCCTCAACGCGGTCGGCGACGGCCGGGCGTTCGAGGTCGACGAGAACGCGGGCTGGCTGCTCGGCGCGGACGGCGGCGAGACCGCCCTGCCCCTCGGCTCGAAGTCCGCGATGGCGGCGCGCATACTGGATGCCGCCGCGGCCAGGGTGCACGCCGCCCGCTAGATTTTCCCCATCGCAAACGTAGATCGAGAGGACGTCCGAAGTGGTTTCCGGTTTCGCCAGTTCCGCCCACCGCCTGTTCACCAGCGAGTCGGTCACCGAGGGTCACCCGGACAAGATCTGTGACGCGATCTCGGACTCGATCCTCGACGCGCTGCTCGCCGAGGACCCCACCTCGCGCGTGGCGGTCGAGACCCTGGTCACCACCGGCCAGGTGCACGTCGCCGGTGAGGTGACCACCTCCGCGTACGCGGACATTCCGCACATCGTGCGCGACAAGGTGCTGGAGATCGGCTACGACAGCTCCGCCAAGGGCTTCGACGGCAACTCCTGCGGCGTGAACATCGCGATCGGGGCCCAGAGCCCCGAGATCGCGCAGGGCGTGGACCGTGCCTACGAGCACCGGGTCGACGGTGCCGAGGACGAGATCGACGCCCAGGGCGCTGGCGATCAGGGCCTGATGTTCGGCTACGCCTGCTCGGACACCCCCGAGCTGATGCCGCTGCCGATCTCCCTGGCGCACCGCCTCTCGCGGCGTCTCACCGAGGTCCGCAAGAACGGCACGCTGCCGTACCTGCGCCCGGACGGCAAGACCCAGGTCACTATCGAATACGCGGGGGAGCAGCCGGTCCGGCTGGACACCGTGGTCATCTCGAGCCAGCACGCGGCCGATATCGACATCGACGGCATGCTGGCCCCCGACCTGCGCTCGCACGTGCTCGACACGGTGATCGCCGACCTGAACCTGCCCAGCCTCGACACGTCCGACGTGCGGCTGCTGGTGAACCCCACCGGCAAGTTCGTGCTCGGCGGACCGATGGGCGATGCGGGCCTTACCGGCCGCAAGATCATCGTCGACACCTACGGCGGCATGGCCCGCCACGGCGGCGGCGCCTTCTCGGGCAAGGATCCGTCGAAGGTGGACCGCAGCGCCGCGTACGCGATGCGCTGGGTGGCGAAGAACGCCGTCGCCGCCGGCCTCGCGGAGCGGATCGAGGTCCAGGTCGCCTACGCCATCGGCAAGGCGGCCCCCGTCGGCCTGTTCGTGGAGACCTTCGGCACCGAGCAGCTCGATCCGATCAAGATCCAGCAGGCCATCGCGCAGGTCTTCGACCTGCGGCCGCGCGCGATCATCAACGACCTCGACCTGCTGCGCCCCATCTACGCCCCGACCGCCGCGTACGGGCACTTCGGCCGCACCGACGTGGACCTGCCGTGGGAGCGCACCGACCGCGTGGACGCCCTGCGCGCGGCGGCCGGCCTCTGACACCGGCCCCCACCGGTGTGACCGCGCTCGGCCCCGCCGAGGCCGCACAGGCGGCCGTCGAACTCCCGATCGCCCGGGTGCTGCCCCTCCTGCAGGTCAGCCACCTCGATCGGGAGTTCGACTATCTGGTGCCGCCCGAGCTGGACGAGCAGGCCCGGCCGGGGGTCCGGGTCCGGGTCCGATTCTCCGGGCGGCTGGTCGACGGCTACCTGCTCGAGCGGCTCGCGCGGACCGAGCACGAGGGCAGGCTCGCCCCGCTGCACCGCGTCGTCTCGCCGGTGCCCGTGCTCACCGAGCCCGTGCTGCGGCTGGTGACCGACGTCGCGGCGCGGTACGCCGGGACCCGCGCCGACGTGCTGAGGCTCGCGATCCCGCCGCGGCACGCCCGGGTCGAGAAGGCCCTGCTGGAGCAGGAGACCCCCGCCGAGCCACCTGCCGAGTCGCCGGCCGAGCCGCCGGCGGACGCGCCGGCGGACGCGCTGGCCGAGTATACCCACGGCCCGCAGTTCGCGGCCGCCGCGGTGGCGGGCCGGTCCCCGCGGGCGGTCTGGCAGGCCCTGCCGGGCGAGGACTGGGCGGCCCGGCTCGCCGAGCTCGCGGGCACCGTCGTCGCCGCGGGGCGCACCGCCCTGCTGATCGTGCCCGACCAGACGGACCTCGACCGCCTCGCGGCCGCGTGCGCGCACCTCGACCCCGCCGTACTGGCCGCCGGACTCGGGCCCTCGGCGCGGTACCGGCGGTGGCTGCAGGCCCTGCTCGGCCGTTCCCGGGTGGTGCTCGGCACGCGCAGCGCCGCGTTCGCGCCGCTGCCGGACCTCGGGCTCATCGGGCTGTGGGACGACGGGGACGAATCGCTCGTGGAGCCCCGCGCCCCGTACCCCCACACGCGGGAGGTGCTCGCGCTGCGGGCGCACCAGGAGAGCACCGCGCTGGTGATCGGCGGCTTCGCCCGTACGCCCGAATCGCAGGCGCTGGTGGAGGCGGGCTGGGCCGCGGAGATCGCGGCGCCGCGGGCGCTGGTGCGGAGCCGTTCGCCGCGCATCGCGGGCGCCGCGGACTCCGACGTCGCGCTCGCGCGGGACCCGCTCGCGCGCTCGGCCCGGCTGCCCGCGGCCGCCTTCGCGGCGGCGCGGGAGGCCCTCGACGCCGAGCGGCCGGTGCTGGTGCAGGTGCCGCGCCGCGGCTACGCCCCGGCGCTCGCGTGCGAGCGGTGCCGCACCCCGGCGCGCTGCCGCCGCTGCCACGGCCCCCTCGAACAGGCCGACGGAGGGGTGCTGCGCTGCCGCTGGTGCGCGCACACGGATGCCGGCTATCGGTGCCCGGCGTGCGGCGGGACCACCGTGCGCGCCGTGATCGTGGGCGCGATGCGCACCGCCGAGGAGCTCGGCCGGGCCTTCCCCGGCGCCGCAGTCACCGTCTCCGGCGGTTCCTCCGTGCTCGCCGAGGCGCCCGCGGGCCGGCGCATCGTGGTCGCCACCCCGGGCGCGGAGCCCGTGGTCGCCGGCGGGTACGGCGCGGCGCTGCTGCTCGACGGTTGGCTGCTCCTGGGCCGGGCCGACCTGCGCGCGGCGGAGGAGACGCTGCGCCGCTGGATGAACGCGGCCGCGCTGGTCGCCGCCGACGGCTCCGTGGTGTGCGGCGCGGACGCGGGAATCCGCGCCGTCCAGGCCCTGATCCGCTGGGACGCAGCCGGTTTCGCGGAGGCGGAGCTCGCGGAGCGGGCCGAGGTCGGCTTCCCGCCGGCCACCCACCTCGCGGCGCTCGACGGTGCCGAGGCCGATATCCGGGGCGTCGCCGAGGCCGCCGAGCTGCCCGCGGGCGCCGAGGTCCTCGGCCCCGTCGACCTGCCGCCCGGAGTGCGGATCCCGGGCGTGCCCGACGCCGGGCCACCGCCGCAGCGCCTGCTGGTGCGGGTCGCGCGGCGCGACGGCAGGGCGCTCGCGCGGGCCCTGTTCGTCGCCCAGGTGGGGCGCAGCCTGCGCCGCGAGGGCGAGCCCGTGCGGATCCAGATCGATCCGCTGCGGATCGGTTGACAGCGCGGTCAGCGTCGTTGTCAGCGCTGCGGGCGGCGCGCGTCGATGGCGCTGATCGCCAGGCCGATCGTGTAGTCGAACTCGGCGTCGTACCGTGCCAGTTCGGCCGCCACGGCACGCACCGCCGGGAGGCTGGCGGTGAGGTCGGCCTCGCGGCGGTCCGCGTCCTCGTTGTCGGTCGCGAAGAAGCTCGGCGTCGCCGCGAACTCGCGCAGCAGTGTGCCGATCAGGGCGGAGAGCAGCGATCACAACAGGTGCACCGCCTCGTCGGGGGCGAAGCCGGCGCTGAGCAACCGTCCAGCACCGTCTGCGTGGGTGCGAGCCCCGCGACCGTCCGGACCTGCCTGGTCAGCACGAGGGGCGCGGCCCGCGGATGCGCCTGGGCCGCGGCCCGGACGGCGCGCACGACCGCGGTGAGGTCGGTGCCGAGATCACCGCTCGGGGCGTGCACGACGATCGTTCCCAGGAGGTGCTCGGTGACCGCGTCCAGCAGGTCGTCCTTGTCCCGCACGTGGTTGTAGAGGCTCTTGGCGTCCACGCCCAGCTGCCGCGCGAGCGGGCGCATGCCGAGCTCGGCGATCCCGTCCCGGTCGATCAGCGTGAGCGCGGCGCTCACCACCGCAGCGCGGCTCAGCGTGGGCGCGCCGAGCGCGGGGCGCCCACGGCGGGGGCGCGGCACCTCACGACCGGACGAGTGCGTGACATTGTTGCGGACACGAGTTGCGATACATCCGCGACCTGGGCGAACGGGTCAGCTGTCGGGGTGTCTCATGAATGATGGGTTCTAGACAAGCGGGCAGTAGCTTCGGTCGGACACGAGCGCCGCAGACACCCGGCCAACTGATGTCGAATTATGGGCGCTGCGAGTACCTGTAAACGTTGAGGGTGCCATCGCTGTGAGCTGGGATATTTCGTAAAGTTTCGCAATCTTGCGTCTGCAAGTCGCGCCGGAGCTAACCTGACGGGCGTCAGCTGCACCGGACATCGGGAACCGAGCTGTGGCCGGTTCGGAGTGTGAGAAGGCGTTGGCCAGCATCGGACCGAAGGTGAGGGCTGCCAGCCGAGGCGGGCAAGTATCAGGCATGTTCGGCTGCTCCAACGGAGCGCTCTCGGTGGAGTTAAAGGAGGGCGGTAGGACGTCCCAGAGGTTGATCGGTAACACGAGAACGACGAATTCTCGCGACGTCACCGGCCTTACAGGAGAGCCATTGGCGCACGCAGAGTCCGAACTCGGGCTTGATCAGGTCAGCCTTGCCAATGATTCATCCAACACGTGCATGCCAAAGGGGAGTGGTGCGGAGTACGAGATATACAAGGATACTTCGTCGCGATCCCATTCTAACATTGCTATGTGCTACGGGAAGTTCATCTATCGTGGAGGTGTTCCGGTAGAGATTATTTGGTCCGATACGCTCCGAATGCAATGGAACCAGTATCTGACCACTAGAACCTAGCACAACATGTCTTTGTCGAACACGTCGACTACCGGCCAGCATACGATTGGGATAACATTTGTCTGGAATCAGAAGGAAAACAAGAGCTGGCTCCCTGACACGCTAGTTGGCGAGCCTGATTCGGTGGAAGATATTCCGTTCAATACGGGTGACACTGTCAACTCCACGTACTACCCGTCGCAGAGTTCAGGCAAGTTCTACCTCACCGGGACCAACATCAACATTGAAGTTCTGGATACCGGAGAGTCGGTGAATACCGTCCAGAATATTCGCATGCCGGACTTCACGTGCTCGTCGGCTAGCTGCCAGTTCCCGTAGCAGCAGGGGATACAGTGACGCAGGAGCGAGAGGGGCCTTTCGGATGAACGGCCCACGCATAGGAGAGGTGGTCAACTGATCGTGGAGTCCGACGTGGCAATGATCATGCGAGCAGTCGGCATGCTGCTCGATGTCGAGAATTCCCCAAGCGTGACATGCACCGTTCTCGACAAGCGTTGGCCGAGAGGACAGTTTCATGGCGACCCGAAGTCAGTGAAGGAGCGAAGGCTCACGCTCGATCGGGCCGCGCAGGCCTTCTCGCTCGTCGATGTCTCGTCTCCGGTTCGGGTTGAAACTCGATACTCTCCAAGTACCGGCTACGAGCTGATTCACGGCGACGACAAGTCAGGCCTTCCGGTCGACAACCCGCCGCCTCCTGCCGTACGCCTACTCAGCCCAACCCAGCTCGACATCTGGGGGCGCGGAGCGGATCAGTGGAGGATTGCGAGTGCTGCGCTGCAGCACGGAGAGTTGCTCGTTCGCGCCGTACATAAGACCAGCTCTCACGCCCGTACGGAGATAGCGATCGATCTCGGCGTTAGAATTCCGGTGCGGTGGACTACCGAGTTTGAGGCGAGCGGGATCAAGTCCGAGATCGAGTTGACGGATGTCGAGCTCGACGGGCAATGGCCTTCCACACCGTGGGAGCTCGGCTCTCAGGAGCGCGAAGGGCAACTTGGGGCCGACTCACTCCGCTCTCCCAGCTAGCAGAGGCCCGCTCTCGCGCACTCCCCGCCGATAGAGCGGGAGCGGGCCTGCCTGGCAGGCGTCCCAAAATGGGTCGTTTCTGGGACATCGATCACGACGCAGAGCGCGCGCATCCAGAGAGGTGCGCGCTCTGCGCTGCCCGGGTGTCCGGTCGCTCATCCGGATTGCGTTCAGAGATAGGGACACGACCCCGGCCGCCGGACCACGGATGACCGGGCGAAGGAGGCGCTCCCGCGGCTAGTCTCGTGGCGTGGACGCGACGGGTTGGCGGGCGGGCTGGTCGAAGGCGGACATCACGGGCGAGCCCTGGGGCGTGGGGCTCATGGGCTACGGGATGCCGGGGCAGCGCGGCCGCGGCCTGCTCACCCGGCAGTGGGCCCGCGCGTTCGTCCTCGCCGCGCCCACCGGACGGATCGCCTACGTGGTGGCCGATATCGGCATGTTCTTCCAGGCCGCGGTCGACGAGATCACCGACCGCCTCGCCACCGCGACCGACGGCCGGCTGTCCGCCGCGAACGTGGTGCTCACCGCGACCCACACGCACTGCGGCCCCGGCGGGCACGGGCGCCACCGGCTCTACAACATCACCACCCTGGGCCACCATCGCCGCACCTTCCACCGGCTGGTCGACGGGGTGGTCCGCGCCGTCCTCGACGCCGAGGCGGCGCTCGCGCCCACGGTCCTCGTGCTGGCGCGCGGCGAACTGCACGACGCCTCCGTCAACCGCAGCCCGACCTCGTTCGACCGGAACCCGGACCGCGGGATCCTCCCCGGCCGCATCGACCCCGCCGTGACCGTGCTCCGGCTCGACCGAGACGGCGAGCTCCGCGCCGCCGTCGAGTGGTTCGCCGTGCACTGCACGTCGATGGGCAACGGCAACCGGCTGATCAGCTCCGACAACAAGGGCTGGGCCGCGTCGGCCTGGGAACGCGAACGGCGCACGGCCGACCCGGGATTCGTGGCGGCCTTCGCGCAGACCAACTCCGGCGACATGTCGCCGAACCTGCACGGCAGCGCCGGGCACGGGCCGACCGACGACGAGCGCGAGAACACCGCGGAGATCGGCCGCAGGCAGTTGGACGCCGCCCGGCGCCTCGCCGCGGGCCCCGGGCGCTCCCTGACGCCGGTCGTCGGCCACCGTCTGACCTACGTGGACTTCGCGTCCGCGCGCACCGCGACCGGCCCCACGGGACGGGCCGTGCTGGGGGCGGCCTTCGCGGCGGGCACCTCCGACGGGCTCGGCGCGCCCGTCTTCCACCAGGGACTCGGCAACCGGACCGGCGCGATCAGCCGCGCGCTGTACCGGCTCCGCCCGGCGCTCGCCGAGCGGCAGGCCCCGAAGGAGATGGTGCTGCCCGTCGGCGCGCTCGGCTGGGTCCAGGAGGTGCTGCCGGTGCAGTTGGTGCGGATCGGCGAGCTGCACCTGCTGTGCCTTCCGGTCGAGGTCACCGTGACCGCCGGCGCCCGCCTGCGGGCCGCCGTCGCGGACGCGGCGGGGATCGACGCCGAGGACGTGCTGGTGCAGGGCTACGCCAACGGCTACGCGCACTACCTCACCACGCCCGAGGAGTACGACGCCCAGCGGTACGAGGCGGGGAGCACCGTGTTCGGGCGCAACGAGCTCGCGGCGTTCGTGGAGGCCGCACGGCGGCTGGCGGGCGATCTCGCCGCCGGCCGCCCGA
>JBEBXD010000044.1:0-34649 GCA_040391845.1 Tsukamurella paurometabola
GGATCACGGCGGCGCCTGCTGCGCGAGAGCGCGGCGTTGTTCGACCGGTTCCGGCGCGACGTCTTCCTCGCCCAGCGGGCCGACGCCGAGACGATCGCGCCGGCGGCGCATCGCGCCTGATCAGAACCGGTACGGGCCTGTGGATAACGGCCCCACGGGGCCGGTTCGGGCGGCGCGGGCGTGCTTGGCTGGCACCATGCGGCACCGTCTGAACCCCTACCTGACCGTGGTGGTGCGGCCACCCACCCTGGTGCAACTCGGGGCGGCGGCGACCGGCGCGCCCGTGCTGCGCCCGCCGCCGTGGCTGGCGCCCGACGCGGCCGCCGGGCTGCTGCGCTGGATGCAGTCCTACCGGACGGCGGACGAGATCGAGCGCCACGCGGCGGACATCGGCATGACGCCGGGCGATGTGGCCGAGCTGCTCGACGCGCTCGGCGGCCACGGCGTGCTCGAGCCGGAGCCGCCCCGCTCGCTCCTGCAGGTGCACCTGCACGGGCGGGGCCCGGTCTCCGACGCGGTGCTCGGCGAGCTCTCCTCGCTCGACGACGTGCGGGTTTCCGCGGGGACGGCGCGGAGCTGGTCGCCCGAGGGCCGCTCGATCGACCTCGTGGTGCTCGCGGACTTCCTCTCCCCCGATCCGGTGCTGGTGGCCCGGTTGATGCGCGAGCGGGTGCCGCACCTGCCGGTGGTGCTGCGCGACGGTGCCGGGGTGGTGGGGCCGCTGGTGCTGCCCGGCGCCGGCCCCTGCCTGCGCTGCCTGGACCGGAGCCGCTCGGACGCCGATCCGGGTTGGCCGACGCTCGCGTGCCAGCTGTTCGGGCGGGCCGGCCGGGCGTCGGCGCAGATCCTGCGGATGACGGCGGCGGTCGCGGCCCAGCAGGTGGCCGCCGTGGCGGCGGGCCGCTGGGACTCGGCGGACCCGCCGGACGTGCTCGGCTGTACTTTGGAGGTCGAGGGCAGCGCGATCGCCGTCCGACGATGGTTCATGCACCCCGGGTGCGGATGCGGGGTCACCGCCCCCGCCGCGTCCGAGGCTGCAGGTTGACTTCAGGGGGCCAGGTGTCCGAGATCACCCGTGGCAGCGCCAAGCGCACGGCCAAACTGGCGGGCCTGCCGCTGGGCATGGCCAGCCGCACGGCGGTCGGCTGGGGCAAGCGTCTCGCCGGTGCCGATAAGGACGAGGTGAACGCGGAGCTGCAGGCCAAGGCGGCGGAGCAGCTCTTCGAAGTGCTCGGCCAGCTCAAGGGCGGCGCGATGAAGCTGGGCCAGGCGATGAGCGTCATGGAGGCGGCGGTGCCGCCGGAGTACGCCGCGCCCTACCGCGATGCGCTCGCCAAGCTGCAGAACGAGGCGCCGCCGATGCCCGCGGCCACCGTGCACCGGGTGCTCGATCAGCAGCTGGGCACGTCGTGGCGCGAGCGGTTCGCCTCCTTCGACGACGAGGCCGCCGCCTCCGCCTCCATCGGGCAGGTGCACCGCGGCGTGTGGTCCGACGGCCGCGAGGTCGCGGTCAAGGTGCAGTACCCCGGCGCCGACGAGGCGCTGCGCGCCGATCTCAAGGCGCTGAGCCGGCTGACCTCGGTGCTCAAGCCGCTCACCCCGGGGGCGGACGTGAAGTCGCTCGTGCAGGAGCTCACGGACCGCACCGAGGCGGAGCTGGACTACCGGTACGAGGCCACCAATCAGCGCAAGTTCGCCAAGGCCTTCGACGGTGACCCGAACGTGTTGGTGCCCAAGGTGTTCGCGAGCGCGCCCACGGTGATCATCAGCGAGTGGGTCACGGGCCGGCCGCTGCGCGACGTGATCGCCCGCGGCACCCAGGCCGAGCGCGACGACGCCGCCGGCAAGCTGACCGAGTTCGAGGTGAGCGCCCCCGCCCGCACCGGGCTGCTGCACGGCGACCCGCACCCCGGCAACTTCATGATCGCCCCCGACGGCCGGCTGATCGCGCTCGACTTCGGCGCGGTCGCGGAGTACCCCGGCGGCATCCCGCCGGCGGTCGGCAAGATCCTGCGGCTCGCGCGCGACGAGGACTACGACGCGTTGTTCCCGCTGCTGCGCAGCCAGGGCTTCATCCCGCCGCGGCTGGAGATCACCGCCGAGGACATCCGCAGCTACCTGGCGCCGTACGTCGACCCGCTGCGGTCGGAGAGCTTCCACTTCACCCGCAAGTGGCTGATGAAGGCGGCCTACACCGCCACCGACGTACGCGGCGAGCAGTTCCAGACGGGCCGCAAGCTGGCGCTGCCGCCCGAGTACGTGATGCTGTTCCGGGTGCTGCTGGGCATGGTGGGCATCTGCTCGCAGATGGAGGCGGAGGCGCCGTACCGCGCCATCGTCGAGCACTGGATCCCGCTGCTCGACGGCGACGAGTGATCACCCCCCGCGCAGGGTCCTGAGCAGCCGCAGCGCGGCGGCGAGATCGGCACCGTCCACGCCTTCGGCCCGGCGGGCGGCCCACGCCGCCCGGGCGGGTTCGATGTCGCGCAGCGCCGCGCGGCCCCGGGCGGTGAGCGCCACCAGCGGCGCTCGGCGGTCCGCCGGGTTCGGCTCCCGGGCGACCAGGCCGTCGCGCTCGAGTCGCTCGACGGTCTCCCGTACGCTCTGGCGCCGCAGCCCCCGGCGGCGGGCGATGTCGGCGACGGGGGCGGCACCGTCGGCGAGCAGGCCGAGCACGCGCCACCCGGCGGCGGTGGTCCCGATCGTGGCGGCGAGGCCGTCTCCCTCCGCGAGCAGGACGGCGTTGAGCCGGAAGACCTCGTCGACGAGCTCGGTCAGTAGTTGTGGGCGGTCCACCACGCTCCCCCGATCATTGACAGGTACCTGTCGATGATCGTAGCGTGATCGCCATGACCGCGTCGATCTCCCGCCTCGTCGTCTCCGTCTCCACGCTCGCGCCAGCCCTCGCGTTCTACGAGCAGCTCCTCGGGCTGCGCCTGCGCAGCGCCGCCGGGGAGCTGGCGTGGCTGACCACCGCCGACGGCGTCGAGCTCATGCTGCACGAGCGCCCCGCGCGGCCGAGCGACACCGCGGTGGCCCTCGGCTTCGGCGTGCCGGACCTGGACGCCGTGGTCACGGCGTGGTCCGGGCGGGGCGGGGCGGTGGTGGATCCGCCGGAGGACCGGCCGTGGGGCGAGCGCATGGCCGTGGTGCGCGATCCCGACGGCCACCTCGTGTGCCTCTCCCAGGCCGCTGTTCCCGCCCCGTAGACGCGTGAGCCCCGATCCTTCGAGGATCGGGGCTCACTGCGCTCAGGCCGCATTCTTCCGCGGGCGGCCGCGCGGGCGCTTGCGCGCGATCACGACGCCCTGCTCGAAGATCTGCCCGCCCCACACGCCCCAGGGCTCGCCGCGCTCGAGCGCGGCGGCCAGGCAGGCGCGCTGCAGGGGGCAGGCCTCGCAGAGGGTCTTGGCCCGCTCGAGGTCCGACGGGGCCTCGGCGAACCACAGGTCGGGATCGCCGGCCCGGCAGGGCACGCGGCTCTCGATGCTGCTCGTTCTGGTGGTGGAGATGGATTCGATGGTGCGGACGGACCCTTCCACGGGACGCTCGTCCATGATGGTCGGCACTTCTGGTCACCTTTCCACCTGGTGTGCAGGTGGCCTCGGTAGCGGCGCCGGGTAGGCGCACGGGATTTCTCTTCCGGGTGGGTGCGCGAACCGTGTGGCGGCCCTCGATCCCCGATGGTGCGGGGTGGACGAGAGACCGTGAATCCACGGGTTCCGCGCGGCTGCGGTTCCCGTGGTGAAGGCGAGAAGGGAGGTCTGGGGACCTAGCCTTGTCGCACGGAACACACGGGGCGCGTGAGCGGTTCGTGATCGACGGCGGGCGTCACCGGCTCCTGGCGCAGTCGCCACAGGCGGGGCGACGTGCCGGGCACGGCATGGGAGGCGTCGATACGAACCGCTACGGCAGCGAACACTCCACCCTCTGCTGCGGTGAACTGCTTGCTTGCGGTGTGAATTGCGTTGTTCATTTCGTTTGCCTCCTTTCGCGCGCTGGTCAATCACGTTCCGGCGGGCGAGGCGGCCAGATGGAGGCCTCGCGCGTCATCCCGTGCGGTCGTCGTCCACAGTATGCCGACGCAACTATTCGCACAAGTTATTTTTGACCTGCGGTTTCGCGCCGCACACCCCTGTGTGTACGACATATCGAAATGAATTAGGGTAGCCTTAGTCGAAGTTCCACTGCCGACGAGAGGACACACCATGACGGACCGCACCGCGAACCCCGGCGAGCCGAGTGCGGAGCGCGCCCGCGCCGTGCTCGCGAGCGAGGGCCACGCCACCCGCGAGATCCAGGAGCTCTCCCTCGTGGTGGTCGAGGTGACCGAGCCGGCGGGCCCGTTCGTGCGGATCCGGGGTGCGTTGCGCGGCACCGTCGTTCATGCGGACTGGACGCTGCCCAACCTGGCGGTGCGCCTCGCCGTCCCCGCGATCGACGGGGACGAGCCGGCGTCGCGCATCTACACCGTGCGCAGCTTCGATCCCGCGACCGAGACCATCGAACTCGACGTGCTGCGGCACGGCCACGATTCGCCGATGATGCGCTGGATCGCGAACATCCGGCCGGGCGAGAGCGTGCCCCTCGTCGGGCCGCGGCCGCACTTCGTGCCCGATCACGGGTCCGGACGCCCCGCACTCCTGCTGGCGGACGACTCCGCGGTCGCGGCCCTGTACTCCGTCCTGCGGCAGTGGCCCGACGGTGCGCGCGGCCTCGCGTACGTGCGGACCGCGGACCAGGCGGTGGTCGACGAACTCGACGCTCCCGCCGGGGTCGTCGTGCACCGCGTCGACGGTCCGCTCCTGGACGCGGCCCGGGAGGCTCCGTCGGGAATGACGCTGTGGGCGGCGGGCGAACGCGCCGAGATGCGGGCGATCCGCGACCTGTACCGGCGCGAGCGCGGACTCCCGCGCGGCGAGGTGCGGCCGTACGGGTACTGGCAGGCCGAGACCGATTCGACGGCCGTCGACCGGCGCCGGCTGGCGCACTTCAGCACGCTGATGGAGCGCGGCGAGTCGTTCGCCGAGGTCGATGACCTCGACATCTGAGCCCTACCGGGCCGGCCCGGGGCCGCGCGTCACGCGTGCTCGGACACCAGGGCGAGCACCTCGTCGCCGTACTTCTCGATCTTCGTGGCGCCGATCCCGTTGATGCGCACCAGTTGTGCCCGGGTCCGCGGCTGGTGTTCGGCGATCGCGAACAGGGTGGCGTTGGAGAAGATCGTGTACGGCGGCACCTGCTGATCGCGGGCCTGCCCGGTGCGCCAGATCTTCAGCGCCTCCACGAGTTCGTCGTTCAGGTCGGAGGGGCAGTCGTCGCACCGCGAGCGCAGCTTCTCCTCCCGGGTGTCGAGGATCCCGCCGCAGACGCGGCACACGTCCGAGGTGCGGCGCCTGCCCTTCGACGGCCCGCTCTCCGCCGGCCGGACCCTGCCGCCATCGGCCTGGGCCGCGACCACGTCGAGGAAGCGGGTGCGCTTGCGGGTCCTGCGGCCGCCCTCGTTGCGGGCGAGCGCCCACGACAGGTGCAGGTGCTCGCGGGCGCGGGTGACGCCCACGTACAGCAGGCGGCGCTCCTCCTCGATCGGCTCGGGATCGCCCTTCGCGATGGCCTGCGAGATCGGCACCGATCCCTCGGTGAGGCCGACGAGGAACACCGCGTCCCACTCCAGGCCCTTCGCGGCGTGCAGCGAGGAGAGGGTCACGCCCTGCATGGTGGGCGGATGCTTGGCCTCGGCGCGGGCGCGGAGATCGGCGATCAGCTCGGCCAGGGTGAGGCCCGGACGTTCCGTGGACAGGTTCTTCGTGAGGTCGACCAGCGCGTCGAGGGCCTGCCACCGTTCGAGGGCACGGGCACCGTCGGGCTGCGTTTCCGTGAGGCCCAGGGGCTCGAGCGCGCCCCGCACCAGGGACAGCAGCTCCTCCCCCGCGACCCCGCCGAACTGGCCCGCACGGTCCATCAGCGCGCGCACGGCCTGGCCGATCTCGGGGCGCTCGAAGAAGGCGCTGCCGCCGCGCACCTGGTACGGGATGCCCGCCTCGGTGAGCGCCGCTTCGTGCACCGCCGACTGGGCGTTGATCCGGTAGAGGATGGCGATCTCGCTGGCGGGGACGCCCTTCGCGAGGAGCTCGCGGATGCGTTTCGCGACGAGCTTGGCCTCGGCCGGCTCGTCGTCGACCTCGGCGTAGATCGGCGCCGGGCCGTCCGGGCGCTGGCCGACCAGTTCGAGCCGGGTGCCGGCGACGCGGCCCTGCGCCGCGCCGATCACCGTGTTGGCCAGGGCCACGACCTGCGGGGTGGAGCGGTAGTCGCGCTGCAGCCGGACGATGGTGGCGTCCTCGAAGCGGCGCGTGAAGTCCAGCAGGTAGTTCGGGGTGGCGCCGGTGAACGAGTAGATGGTCTGGTTCGCATCGCCCACCACCGTGAGGTCGTCGCGGTCGCCCAGCCAGGCGTTGAGCAGCTGCTGCTGCAGGGGCGTGACGTCCTGGTACTCGTCGACGACGAAGCTGCGGTACCGGTCGCGGAACTCCTCGGCGACCACGTGGTTGTCCTCGAGGATCGCGGCGGTGACCAGGATCAGGTCGTCGAAGTCGAGTAGGCGGTTGCCCTCGGCATCGGTCTTGCGCCGCTCGTACGCGGCGTACACGTCGGCGACGGTGCCCGGCGCCATCGGCGCCGTGCGCCCCGCGTCCTCGACCGCCTTCGCGTAGGTCTCCGGGGTCACGAGGGAGGCCTTCGCCCAGTCGATCTCGGCGAGCAGGTCGCGGATGGTGTCCGTCTCCGGCCGCAGGTCGCAGTCGCGGGCGGCGCGGCCGATCACCGGGAACTTGTTGTCCAGCAGCTCCCACCGGGTATCGCCGATCGCGCGGGGCCAGAAGTAGCGCAGCTGCCGCATCGCGGCGGCGTGGAAGGTGACGGCCTGCACGCCCGGCTGCCCGTCGCCCCCGCCGATCCCGAGGCCGCGGAGCCGGGCCCGCATCTCCCCCGCCGCGCGCGAGGTGAAGGTGACGGCCAGCACCTGGCCCGCGGCCACGTGCCCCGTGGACACCTGGTGCGCGATGCGATGCGTGATGGTGCGGGTCTTGCCGGTGCCCGCACCCGCCAGCACGCACACCGGTCCGCGCGGCGCGAGTACCGCCTCCTGCTGCTCCGGGTCCAGTGCGTCGATCACGCCTCCGAGTATTCCAGTCGGGTCCGACAGGTCGAGCCCGGGGAAGAACGGCGGGCCCGGCGTGGTTGAGTGAGGACATGAGCCAGCTGACGATGTACACCACCACGTGGTGCGGATACTGCAACCGCCTCAAGACCGGCCTCAAGGCCAACGGGATCTCCTGGACCGAGATCAACATCGAGGAGGATCCGGCGGCCGCCGAGTTCGTGCAGGGCGTCAACGGCGGCAACCAGACCGTCCCCACCGTGAAGTACGAGGACGGCACCACCGCGACGAACCCGTCGCTCGCCGACGTCAAGCGCAAGCTCGGCGTCTAGCCCTGTTCGGGGAATGTTCGGTCATTCGTCTCAAGGACCCTTGGGACGAATGACCGCACTGTGTCATTCGCCACCCAACGCCCGCGCTGCGGTCGCCGTCTTCATCACCAGCCGCGCCGGGCGGCCGCGCACCGGGACGAAGCCGTAGCGATAGAACTGGTGCGCGGCTTCATCGATCGCGTCCACGACGATCACTCGTCCGCCGCTGATCTCCGCGGCCTCCACGGCTTTCTCGAGCGCGTCCAGGAGTAGCTGCCCACCGAGACCACGCCCCTGGTGATCCCTGCTCACTGCCAGCCGCGCGAGCAGGTAACCCGGAATCCGCGACACGCCACCGGCGATCGACGACGGCACCCCGTCCGCGGCGCGATCCACCTCGGTCGGGCAGAGCGCGTAGAACGCGACCACCCGCCTCTCGCCCGGCGCGGTCCACACGTACGTCCGCGCGATCCCCGTGGAATCCGCCCGCCGCGCGAAGGTGTGGAGCCAGGAATCCAACCAGGTGTTGCCCGAATCGAACTCCTCCACCTGGTGGGTCCCGTTCAGGCGCTCCGAATCGAACATCAGGACCGGCGGTAGGCCCGGGGTTTCCGAGCCAGCTCCGCCAGCGCAGGCGCCTCGTCCGCACGATCGAGGCCATTGAGCAGTTCGTCGAACTGATCCGCCGGCATCGACGTGGTCAGAGCATCCCGGAGCACCTCTTCCGCGCGGGACAGCGCAGCCTTACGCAGGAACTCGGACGCGGGCTCAGCAACGATGCTCGCCGCGCGGTTGATCCGCGCAACGGTCTCCTCGTCGACGCGCACTTCCAATCTGCGGGTCTTCGC
Organism: Tsukamurella paurometabola; assembly: GCA_040391845.1. Classification (GTDB taxonomy): domain Bacteria; phylum Actinomycetota; class Actinomycetes; order Mycobacteriales; family Mycobacteriaceae; genus Tsukamurella; species Tsukamurella paurometabola_B. The sequence continues at coordinate 8,319 of JBEBXD010000044.1, forward strand.
AGCCGTCATGGTCAGCCACCTCCCACGACCAGTGTACGGACACTGTCCGTACATCGGCCAGGGGATTCTGCGCAGACCTCACGCGGCGACGAGACGGGCGCGGCGCTCCCCGATCCGGGCGACGTAGGCCCGCGTGAACAGGGCCGGCGCCACGAACGCCGCCACCTGCACGCCGATCCGCACGAGCGCGGGCTCGCCGGTCGCGACGCACGCCGCACCGAGGACGGCCGCCGCGGCGAAGGACCCCACCCAGACCGCGGTGATCACCGTGTTGACGTGCAGGAACATCGGGTGCCGGGCGGTCTCCGCGTCCACCGAGCGGCGGGCGATCGCCAGCGTGAACGGGCGGCCCGTCGCCAGCCCGACGCCGGCGATCACGGCCAGCCACGCCGAGGAGAGCGCACCGTCGTAGGCCTCCAGCGGCGAGTGCGGCGCGACGAACGCGAGCACTGCGAGGGCGGCGAAGAAGGCGACCCCGCCGAGTTCGAGCGCGCCGGGCCTGCGATCGATGCCGATCAGCACGAGGCCGGCGGCGAGAGCGCTCACCGCACCCCACTGCCAGCCCAAGGTCGACGACACGATCGCCAGGACGATCCAGGGGAGGAAACCTCGTACGTAGCTCATGGCGACAACGCTATGAGCTGCGACGATGCTGCACCTCGGCCCACGGGTGGAGATCCAGGTGGAGAACGAAGCCTCGCGAATCCGGCGGAATCGTGCGTCACGAACCGCCGCAGCGCCTCGCGCACCGGAATTCCGCCGGATTCACGATCGCTCGGTCACCACGCGCGGGATGAACGGGTCCTGGTTGAGCGGCCCGTTGCGGACGCGGAGGCGAACCGTCTCGCCCTCCGCGGCCGTCACCCGCACGTCTCGCTCGGAGATTCGCGACCGCGCCGACTTCGTGCGCCAGGTCAGATGGGTCGTGACGCGATGCTCGCCGGCATCGACGGTCAGCTCCACGACCTCGCGCCAGCTCGCGCGGACCGGCGCACCGTCGTCGATCCCGACCCAGGGGTGGTACGCGGCGCGGATGAACCAGCCGTTCACCCAGTGCGGGGCGAACTCGACGATCAGCCGCGCGCTCACCTACTGCGCCGCCCAGGCCTCCAGGATCGCGCGGGCGATCGAGATGGAGTTGGGCAGCAGCAGCGGGGCGTCGGGGGCGTCGGTGCTCCAATCCCCGGCGGCGAGCGCATCGCGCACCTGCGTCCGGCTGAACCAGTGGGCCTCCGCGATCTCGCCGTCGCGGAACACGAGCTCGGCCTCCCGCGACGCGCGGGCGGTGAAGCCCAGCATCAGTGACCGCGGCAGCGGCCACGGCTGGCTCGCGACGTAGGTGATCTCGTCGACCTCGATGCCCGCCTCCTCGCGCAGCTCCCGCGCGACGCACTGCTCCAGCGACTCGCCCGGCTCGACGAACCCGGCGAACAGCGAGAACAGCCGCTCCGGCCACTGGTGCTGGCGGCCGAGCAGGATGTGGTCGCCGCCGTCGTGCACCAGCGTGATCATCGCGCCGTCGGTGCGGGGGAACTCCTCGCGGCCGTCCGCGGTGGTCCGCACCCAGCCCGCGCGGTCCGGCACCGTCGGCGCACCGTCGACGGGCGAGAACTGCGCGGCCTGATGCCAATTGAGGATCCCCAGCGCCTCGGCGAGCAGCGCGGAATCGACCGCGGAGAGCAGCTGCCCGCGCATCCGCAGGTCGGCACCGTCGAACTTCTCGACGCGCAACGCGAAGATCAGCGCACCGTCGACCCGGCCCAGCAGGACCGCCTCCGCCGGGCGCCGCGCCGCGACCTCGTGGCCGCGGTCGAACACAAGGTCGGTGCCGTCGAGGGCGAATCGGCCCCGCGGATCGATCCGCAGGACCTTCGCGGTGGCCCAGGCGGAGTCGAGGGCCGCGTCGTCGGCGCGGAGCTCGTCCGCCCGGTCGACGTGGTAGCGGGAGAGGAGCGGGGGAACGGAGAGACTGAGCTTCGCCACGCTCACCATCGTAGGCTGAACGCATGATCGAACCCTTCGTGGACGCCTCCTGGGTGCGCGGCAACCCCGGCGTGATCCTCGCCGATACCCGCTGCTACCTCGACGGGCGCTCCACCCGCGAGGCCTACGACGCCGGCCACCTGCCCGGCGCCGTGTACGTCGATCTCGACGGGTACCTGGCCGCGCACGCCGACCCCGCGCAGGGGCGGCACCCGCTGCCCGCGCCCGAGGTCTTCGCCGCCGGGCTCTCCGCCGCCGGTATCGGGGACGGCGCCGTCGTGGTCGCCTACGACGACGCGGGCGGCGTGATGGCGGCGCGGCTGGTCTGGATGCTGCGCGCGCTCGGCGAGTCGGCCGCCCTGCTCGACGGCCCTCCGGAGAGCCTGGGCGCGTTCACCACCGACGCCGCCGCCCCCGCGCCCGCGGTGTTCACGCCCCGCCCGTGGCCGGCGGACCGTCTGGCCTCGATCGGGGAGACGGCGGCGGCCGCGGCCGAGGGAACCGTTCCCGTGATCGACGCGCGCCCCGCGGACCGGTTCCGCGGCGAGAACGAGACCATCGACCCGCGCGCCGGGCACATCCCGGGCGCGGTCAGCGTGCCGTGCCGGGACAACGTGGTCGACGGTGCGCTGCTCCCCCGCCCGGAGCTTCGGGCCCGGTACGCGGACGCGGGCCTACGGCCCGGCGCCGACTTCATCGCCTACTGCGGTTCCGGCGTCTCCGCGTGCCACGACCTGCTCACGTCCGAGTACGCGGGCTTCCCCGGCGGCCGCCTGTTCCCGGGGTCGTGGTCGCAGTACGCGGCCACCTCGCTGCCGCTCGCGACGGGGGACTGACGTCAGCTGGTGACTTTGGCGTCCGCGTTCCGCACGAACAGGAGGCGGTCGCCGGCCTCGACGACGGCGACGGCGGGCGAATCGACGCGGTACAGGTTGCCCTTCCGCACGACGCCCAACACGATGTTCGGCAGGTGGCGGGGCGAGCGGCCCACCTCGACGCGGGTGACCTCGCGCTCGGCGATGTTGAAGCCGTCGCCGGGCGAGAGCAGGTCCTCGATCATCTCCACCACCGACGGGGTCGTGGTCGCCATGCCCAGCAGGCGGCCGGCGGTCTCCGAGGAGACGACCACCGAATCGGCGCCCGACTGGCGCAGCAGGTGCGTGTTCTCGGACTCGCGGATCGAGGCGACGATCTTGGCGCGCGGCGCGAGCTCGCGGGCGGTCAGGGTGACCATCACCGCGGCGTCGTCGCGGTTGGCGCCGATGATGATCGACGCGGCGCGCGGTGCCCCGGCGAGGCGCAGCACGTCGGCCTTCGTCGCATCGCCGCGGACCGTCACCAGCCCGTCGATCTCCGCGACCTCGAGCGCCGCCTGATCGGTGTCGACGACCACGATCTTGCCCGGCTCGATGCCGTCGTTGATCATCGCGCTCACCGCGGTCCGGCCCTTCGTGCCGTAGCCCACGACGATCGTGTGGTTGTGCACAGCAGCCCTCCAACGTTGGATCTTGAACGCCTGGCGGGACCGCTCCGTGAGCACCTGGAGCGTGGTCCCGACCAAGACGATGAGGAACAGGAGCCGCAGCGGGGTGATCAGCAGGACGTTGACCAGCCGCGCGGATTGGGTGACGGGGGTGATGTCGCCGTAGCCCGTGGTGGAGAGCGAGACGGTGGCGTAGTACAGGCAGTCGAGGAAGGTGAGCCGGGTCTTTCCCTCGACTGCGCCCTCGATCGCGGAGTCCCGGTAGCCGTCCCGCTCGAGGTACACGATGAACACCGCGAGGAACAGCGCGGCGAGCGCGACCAGGACGCGGACGCCGATGGCGCGCCACGGGTTGGTGGAGTCGCCCGCGGGGATGCGGAGGACGCTCACCAACGCGTGGTCGGGGAGATCCGTCAGCTCGGATTTGCTCCGGCGGCGGAACGTTCTGCGTGCGGACATACCTACCTGGACGATTTCCTCGTGCGAAACGCTGGCCGTAACCCGTCCGGTCTAGCACGTCCGGCTGAGCCGTCGTGCAATCTGCCACAATCTCCCCATGGTGTCCACAAACCGTCCGCGCCGCCGCACCGACAAGACCGCCCGGGGCATGGCTGCCTCCCTCGCGGGCATGGGTGCGCTGCACTTCGTCGCCCCCAAGCCGTTCGACTCGATCGTGCCGCCGAACCTGCCGCTGGGCCTCACTCCCCGCCGGGCGACGCAGTTGTCCGGCGTCGCGGAGCTGACCACCGCCGCGCTGCTGGCCGCCCCGCGGACCCGCCGCCTGGGCGGCGCGGCGGCCACCGCGCTGTTCCTCGCCGTGTTCCCCGCGAACGTGTACATGGCGCAGCAGTGGTCCTCGAAGCCGTTGCCGCTCAAGCTGGGCGCGTACGCCCGCCTGCCGCTGCAGGTGCCGATGATCGTCAGCGCGGTCAAGATCGCCCGCGATAAGGGCACGCCCGAGGACTGAGCCTCGGTCAGGTCGGGTCCGATCCGCGGATCGACGCCCACCAGTAGCCGCAGGCCAGGCCGGCGGGAACGCCGATCAGTGGGCTCGTGCCGAGCGCGAACCACCACAGCAGGGCGGGCGCCAGGCCCGCGACCGCGACGGCCCCGTCGACCCGCAGCCGACGGCGCACGGTGCCCACCTCCCGGGCCCGTTTCGCCCGCGCGTCAGGCGAATAACGGGGCGCGTCGACCAGCCGCCCGGCGGGACGGGTGCGCCGGGCGCGGCCCGACGGTACGCCCGCCGCGGCCGGGGAGCCGGGGTCGACCTCGAGCAGGGCTGTACCGAAGTAGACGGGCCGCCACGTCCCGTCGTCGATCTCGAGCCAGGCGCGCGAGAACACCCCGCGCTCCTGCCGGACCCTGGAGGTCACGGTGCCGCGCGGCACCGTGATGAGCGCGTAGCCGATCCGTCCACCTGAACCGCGGGGTCGTCATTCGTCGTTATCCGGGCGCGTCCACCGTCGCGAGGCGCAGGACGGCGACGCAGGCGAAAACCACTCCGGCGACGAGCACCACCGTCTGCACCGCGCCCGGGGCTATCGACTCCCCCAGGGCGAGGACGCCGAGCACGGCGGCCACCGCCTGCTCGGCCAGCAGCGCCGCGGGGAACGAGGCCCGCAACTCCCCCGCGCGGTAGGACAGGTGCTGCACCAGGAAGGCCGCCGCGGCGACGACGACCAGGGCGATCGACTCCGCTGCGGCGAGGGCGGTGATCGTGCCCCGGTGGTGCAGGTGGGTGGCGACGGTCTTGGTGAGCACCGCGACGATCCCGAACAGCCCGCCCGAGACGACGCCGAGCGCGATCGCTCGCGTCCGCCCGCGCGAGTACCCCACCGCCCAGACCGCCGCCCCGATCAGGACGAGCGCCGCGACCGCCGTGATCGCCCAGTGGCGTTCCGCGAACCGGTGCCCGCCGGGCCGCGGGTCCGCGAGCACGACGAGCACCGCCACGGCGCAGGTGAGCGCCGATGCCCAGGCCCACTGGCCGGCAGTGGGCCGGACCCCGTTGACCGCCCTGCCCAGCGGCAACATGAACAGCAGGGACGTCACCAGGACCGGCTGGACCAGCAGGATCGGCCCGAAGGCGAGCGCAGCCGCCTGGAACCCGAAGCCCGCCAGTCCGGTTCCGATCCCGAGCCACCAGGCCGGTGCGCGCAGCACGGAGCCGCCCGCGTCCTCCTCCGCGCCCGCCGAGTGCTGGCGCAGTGCGGCGCCGAGCGCGATGCACACCGCCGAGCACACGGCCAGGACCACGGCGATCAGATCCTCGCTCACTCCGCCTCCTCACCGGCGCTGGTGATCAGCTCGGCGAGGCCGGCATGGTCGAGCAGGTCCGACGGTGCCACCGTCTCCCCGGAGCGCACGTAGAAGAAGGCTGCCCGCACATCGTCGACGGGGACGTCCCGCAGCCGCGCCCACGCCAGCCGGTAGGCCGCCAACTGGACCGCGGCGGCCCGCTCGTCCGCGGGCTCGGCGGGGCGGGCGCCGGTCTTCCAGTCGACCACGGTGAAGCCGCCGCCGGGGTCGCGGAACACCGCGTCCATCCGCCCGCGGACCACGGTGCCGGCGGCCGCGATCTCGAACGGCACCTCGATGTCGACGGGAGTCCGTGCCGCCCACTCACTCTCCTCGAACCGCCGCTGCAGCAGCGCGAGGTTCTCGTCGGCCCCGGCGGTGCCGTCGGCGGCGCCGGGAAGCTCGTCCACGTCGAGCAGCCGCGACGCCCCGTACCGGCGTTCGAGCCACGCGTGGAAGGCGGTGCCGCGGCGCGCGTACGGGTTCGGCTTGAACGGGACGGGCCGCCGCAGGCGGCCGGCGAACGCCGCGGGACTACGGCGCAGCTCCACCAGCTGGCTGACCGACACCTCGCGGGGCACCGCGACCTGCAGCTCCAGATCCGCCTGCCGGGCGCGTTCGGCGAGCAGCGCGGAGACCTCGGCGGCCCAGCCGTGCGGATCCGGCTCGGCAACGGATTCCTCCGCCGCGGACTCCCCCGGATCCGGTTCCGGCGCACCGGCTGCGTCGGCCCCGGGCGCGGGTACGCCGCGGGCCAGTTCGGCGAGCACCATCTCGGCGCCCGCGTCCACGTCGGCGCGGTGGGCGCCGAGGAAGTCGCGCGGCCACGGGAGTCGCACGGGCTCGGTCTCCAGCGGATTCGGGGCGTCCTCCACCGGCTCGCCCGCCCACGCGGTGACCGCCTCGGGCGCGTGGTCGCGCGCGGCGGTCAGGAACCGCGACGGTGACTTCGGGGTCTTCACGTCCTCGCTCCAGTAGTGCCCGGAGAGCAGGAGAACGGCCTGGGTGCGGGTGACCGCCACGTAGAACAGCCGCTCGTCCTCGTGCATGTTCATGGCCTTGAGCGCCTTCTTGTGCGCGTCGAGGGCGTCCTCGAGGTCCTTGCGGTTGTTGCAGTCGGCGAGGTCGAGGCGCGGCACGCCGTCAGCGGCGCCGGGACTGCGATCGCCGTCGACTCCGGCGGGCTCGACGACGTCGCCGCGCAGGTGCGGTGGCAGCTCGGCGGGCGTCGAGAGCCAGGTGGGCAGCGCCCGGTTCGAGGGGAAGATGCCCTCGGATAGGTGCGGAACGGCCACCACGTCCCACTCGAGGCCCTTGGCCGAGTGCACCGTGAGCACCTGAACCCGGTCGGTGGCCACCTCCACGTCGCCGGGGGTGAGGCCGCCCTCCACCCGCTCCGCGGCGGCGAGGAACGCGAGCAGCCCCGGCAGGGTCGCGGTCGGCCGCTGCGCGTAGGAGACCACCACGTCCGCGAACGCGTCGAGGTGTTCGCGGCCGGTGGCGCGCCCGCCCAGCTGCCGGGACGCGCGGATCCGGGTCTCGATGCTCACGCCGAGCACGCGTTCGGCCTCCGCCACCACCTCCGGGAGCGGGTGCCCCAGCCGCTCCCGGACGTGCCGCACCTCCCGGTCGAGCGAGCGGATCTTCGCCAGCCCCGCCGTCGAGTAGTCCGATTCCGGCCCGGGATCGGCGATCGCGTCACCCAGCCCGGCGGCGTCGAGGCTCTCCGCGGGCAGCGCGAAATCGAGGGCGGCGTCGAGCTGTTCGGGCGTGGCCACGGCCCCGGTGGCGGCCCGCCCGGTGGTGTGGGCGATCCGGCGGGCGCGGTGCCACAGGGCCCGCAGGTCGGCGGCGCCGAGCTGCCAGCGCGGCCCGGTGAGCAGGCGCACGGCGGCGGTGCCGGCGAGCGGTTCCACCGCGAGCCGCAGCAGCGCCACCACGTCCTGCACCTCGGGCGTGTGCAGCAGCCCGCCGAGGCCCACCACCTCGACGGGCACGCCCCGCTCGCCGAGGGCGGCCGCGATGGGCGCGGAGTCCGCGTTGCGCCGCACCAGCACCGCCGCGGTGGGCGGGGCGTGCCCCTCGTCGATCCGGGCTCGCCACTGCTCGGCGATGGCGTCGGCCACCCAGTCGCGCTCGTCGATCACGGTGGAGTGCAGGGAGATCCGCAGGTCGCCGTCGGGCGCATCGGGGCGGGCCCGCAGCTCGGAGACGGGCACGCCGCGGCTGCGCAGGTCCTCGGAGACGGCGTTCGCGAGGCTCAGCGCGCTGGTCGGGTTCCGCCAGCTGGTGAGCAGTTCGCGCCGCGGTGCGGGGGTGGAATCGCTCTGCGGGAAGTCCGTCGCGAACCGGGGCAGGTTCGCGGCCGACGCGCCGCGCCAGCCGTAGATCGACTGGATCGGATCCCCCACCGCGGTCACGGCCGCGGCGCCCGCGGGGCCGCCGAACAGCGAGGCGAGCAGCATCCGCTGCGCGTGCCCCGTGTCCTGGTACTCGTCCAGCAGCACCGCGCCGAACCGGGCCCGCTCGAGGGCGGCCACGTCCGGGTTCGCCAGCGCCAGTTGCGCCGCCAGCCCCATCTGGCTGCCGAAGTCGAGGACCTCGCGGGCGCGCATCTCCGCGGCGACGGCGCGCACCAGCGGGATCAGCCGCCGCCGCTGCTCCTGCACCTCCGCCGCCTTCAGCAGGGCCGCGTTCGGTGCGGCGCGCTGCCGCGGCCCCGGCGGCAGCAGCCCGATGAGCCGCTCGAGTTCGTCGTCGTCGGCCTCCAGCTGATCGGGCGTCACCAGGTGATCGGCGAGGGCCCCGGAGAGGCCGAGCACCCATTCGGTGAGGTTCGCCGGGTTCCGGTCCAGTTCCAGCGCCTCGTCCCACCCCGTGACCACGTCGTAGGCGATCTGCCAGCGCTCGGTCTCCGAGACGAGCCGCACCGAGGGCTCGACGGGCAGCAGCATGCCGTAGTCGCCGAGCAGCTTCCCGGCGTAGGCGTGGTAGGTGCTGATCTCGGGCTCGACGGTGCGCAGCGACGTCCGCAGCTCCCCCGCCGGGTCGAGCCGGTCCACGACCGGCGCGCCGGCGAGTCGCGCCAGGCGTTTGCGGACGCGGATCATCAACTGCTGCGCGGCCTTCCGGGTGAAGGTCAGGCCAAGCACCTGGTCCGGGGTCACGTACCGGTTGGCGATCAGCCACACCACGCGGGCGGCCATGGTCTCGGTCTTGCCCGCCCCGGCCCCGGCCACCACCAGGCACGGCCCGAGCGGCGCCTCGATCACGGCGCGCTGCTCCTCGGTCGGCGCGAACGCCTGCCCCAGCTCGTGGGCCAGATCCACCGCCGAGATCAGCGGCGCGCGCGGGAACCCCTCAGTCATCGACCACACTCCTCCCCTTCTCCACCACCGGGCAGCACGAGGCGACGGCGCAGTACTGGCAGGACGCGTTGAGGGTAGCGGGGAACTCGGGGCCGCGGGTGCGCCGCGCGGCCTCGCGGATCACGCCGAGCCACTCGTCCACATCGGCCGGCGTCAGCGCGTCCTGTTCGCGGACGGTGGCGCCGGTCCTGTTGTGCGCCTTGGCCACGTACACCAGCTTGCCGCCGCCGGGCTGCTCCGGCACCCCGCCGACGCCGCCGTGCGCGAGCGCCACCTGGTAGGTGCGCAGCTGCGCCTGGGCCTGCCCCTCGGCCTGGGTGGGCAGCGTGCGGCCGGTCTTGACGTCCACCACCACGGCCCGCCCCAGCGGATCCCGCTCGAGCCGGTCGATGCGCCCGCGGATCCGCACGGCGGGCTCGCCCGGTCCGGCCGCCGGATCCGCGTCGATCACCGCGTCGACCCCGATCTCCACCCCCGCCTCGGTGAGCTCGCCGCGGCTGCCGGCGAGCCAGGCGCGGAACGACTCCAGCATCTCCTCGGTGCGGGCCAGCTCGCGCTGCGCGAACCAGTCGGCCTCGAGATCCACCCTGTCCCAGACCTTCTCCAGCGATCGGGTCACCTCGTCCTTGGGGATGCGCCCCGCGACCGCCTGCACCAGGGTGTGCACCAGGTTGCCCGTGGCCTGCTTCGCGGAGTCGCCGTCGCTGCCGCCGAAGCGCTCCAGCATCCAGCGCAGGGCGCACGCGGAGAGCGCCTCCACGTTCGACGGCGACAGCGCCACCGGACCGTCCTCCGGCGCCCACAGCGGGTCGTCCGTGCTCGCGCCCGCGAGTCCGTACCAGCTGTCGGGGTGCGCGCCGGGGACCCGGTCCGCGGCGAGCCGCGCGAGTTGCCGTGCGGCGTGGGCGCGTTCGCCCTCGTCCCGCTCGGGGTCGCAGACCGCGGTGCGCAGCACGGCCACGAGGGTGCGCAGGTCCAGCGAGGCCGACGGTGCGCTCTCCACCGCCGGCGTGTAGGTCTCGGGGTCCTCGTCGCCCGAGGGGGCGATCCCCTGCAGGAACCGCGAGGGCACCAGGTCGCCGTCGCCGTCCGCGCCGTCGACGGCGGTGATGAGCAGGGTGCGCCGCGCCCGCGAGCACGCGAGCAGCAGCAGCCGCCGCTCCTCCGCGAGCAGCGGGAGCGAGCGCGAGACCGTGGGCAGCGCAGCGGGATCCATCCCGTCGAGCGCGTCCAGCAGCTCGTCCGTGCCGAGCAGCCCGCCGCGACGGCGCAGGTTGGGCCAGCGGCCCTCCTGCACGCCGGCGACGGCGACCACCTCCCACTCCCGGCCGACGGTGCTGTGCGCGGACAACAGGGTGACCCCCGGGACCGTGGCCTGCCCGCCGCGCCCGCGGGCGCGGTCCGACCGCGGGATCTGCAGCTGCTCGAGGTATTCGACGAAGGCGCCGACGGAGGCGGTCGGAAGGGTGTCGGTGAAGTCGGCGGCGGAGTCGAACAGGCCCATCACCGCGTCCAGGTCGCGGTCGGCCTGCTCGCCCAGGGTGCCGCCGCGCAGGGCGAGCGCGCCCCAGCGGGCGGCGAGCCCGGTGGCCGCCCACGCGGCCCACAGCACCTCCTCGACGGTGCCGTGCTCGGCGGCGGCGCGGGCGGCCCGCACCGCGGAGAGCACGCGCTCGACCGGTTCCGCCTCCAGATCGGTGAGCACCGCGCGGTAGGGCGCGAACTCCGCGGCGCCGGTGAGCACCGCCGTGAGGATCTCCGCGGAGCCGCGCTCCTCCGCCGGATCGGCGCGGCGCACCGCGCGCCGCACCCGCCGCAGGGTCAGCGGGTCCCCGCCGCCGACGGGGCCGGAGAGCAGGGTGACGGCCTCCGCGGGGTCGAGCCCCTCCGCTGCGACCGCGGCGCGGAGCACCAGCAGCAGCGCGTGCACCGCCCGCTGCTGGGCGAGGGGCACGTCGTCCGCGGGAACCGTGACCGGCACACCGGCGTAGGCGAGGGCGCGGCGCAGCGGCGCCACGGACGCCGACACCGACCGCACGACCACGGCCATCTCCTCCCAGGGGACGCCGCCCAGGACGTGCTCGCGGCGCAGCACGGCCGCGATCGCGTCCGCCTCCTTGGCCGCCGTGGAGAACAGCCGGACCGCCGCGGTGGAGGGCCGCGGCCGTTCGGGCGCCACCGCCCCGAACCGGTGCGGCAGCCGCGCGGAGATGCGGTTCACGGCGGACGCCACCTCCTCGCCGAAGCGGAAGCTGCGTTCGAGCAGCACGTCCCGCTCCGGCGTCACGTCCAGTTCCTGCAGGAACCGGACGCTGGCGCCGCGGAAGGAGTCGACCGCCTGATCGGGATCGCCCGCGATCACCGTGAGCTCGGTTCCCGTGCCCAGCAGGCGGATCAACGCCGAGGCCAGCGGGTCCAGGTTCTGCGCGTCGTCCACGAGCAGGAACCGGATCCGCTCGCGCTGCTGGGCGAGCAGCGCCTCATCCGAGGCGAGCGCCGTGACGGCGGCGTCGATGAGTTCGGCCGCGTCCACGGCCGGCGCCATCGCCTGCGGCCCGGCCAGCCCCACGGAGCCGCGCAGCAGCGTGGTCTCCTGGTACTCGCGCAGCGCGTTCGCCGCGGCCAGCCATTCCCCTCGGTTGTGCCGGCGCGCCAGCGCCTCGATCTCCTCCGGTCCCGCCCCCCGCTGCGCGGCCTGCGCGAACAGGTCCCGCAGCGCACCGGCGAAGCCGTGCGTGACGAGCGCGGGGCGCAGCCGCTCGGGCCAGAAGGCCCCGCCGTCCTCGAGGTTGCCGCGCAGCAGTTCGCGCACCACCGCGTCCTGCTCCGAGCCGGTGATCAGGCGCGGCGGCGGGCCGCCGTTCCCGGCCGCCTGCAGCCGCAGCACCGCGAAGGCCAGCGAGTGCACAGTGCGCACCAGCGGCTCCCCCGACGCGTGCACCCCGTCGCTGTCCGCCAGCACGCGGGCCGACAGCTCGCGCCGCAGCGCGGCCGCCGCCCGCTTGTTCCCGGTGAGCACGAGCACCGACTCCGGATCGACGAACGGATCGGTCAGCTTCGCGACCGCGATGTCGATGAGCGCGGAGGTCTTGCCCGTGCCGGGCCCGCCGCGGATCCGGTACGGCGCCCAGCCGCCCACGTCCAAGGGCAGCGCACCCGTCGCGGGCGCGGCGAGCTCGGCGATCGGCCCGACCCACTCCCGGGCGGGGGGCGGCTCCGGCGGCGTGTACTGCAACCGCAGGCGTGGCCGACGGTGCCTACCCGCACCGTCGGGGTTCCTGCCCGCCGCCCCGGCCCCGCTTCCCGTACCCGCGTCCACCCGCACCCCCTTTCCGTCCACGTGCGTCGATCACATCACAGCCCACCGACACCTCCGCGCGGGCACCGGGCAGGGCATGATCGGGGGCATGCTCAACACCCACGTCTACGGCCCCTCGGCGCCCGGGGCGCCCACCGTGCTCGCGATCCACGGCGTCACCGGTCACGGCGCGCGCTGGCGGGGATTCGCCGACGACGAGCTGCCCGGCGTCCGCGTCCTGGCGCCGGACCTGCGCGGACACGCCCGGTCCACGTGGGAGCCGCCCTGGAACCTCGAGCAGCACACGGACGATCTGATCGCCGTGATCGAGGGGCACGGCGGCGGCCCCGTGACGGTGATCGGGCACTCCCTGGGCGGCGCGATCGCGTGCCGGCTCGCGGCGGCGCGGCCCGACCTGGTGCGCGCGCTGCTGCTGCTCGACCCGGCGCAGGAGCTCGATCCGCAGATGTGCGCGACGATCGCCGATCAGACCATCCGGTACTTCGACTTCACCTCCCCCGAGGAGGCGAAACAGGAGAAGCAGGACGGCGCCTGGGCGCAGGTGCCCGAGCGGGTGCTCGACGACGAGATCGCCGAGCACCTGGTGCGCCGGGACTCCGGCCGGTGGGAGTGGGACATCAGCTGCGCCGCGGTCACCGCGCTGTGGGGCGAGCTGGCCCGCCCGGCGGTCGGCGCACCGTCGTCCATCCCGACGGTGCTGCTGCGCGCCGAACGCGCCCACTTCGTGACCGACGCGCAGCTGGCGGCGATGCCGGACAGCGTGAAGGTGGTGCCGGTGCCGTCCGATCACATGGTGGCGCAGGAGATCCCGGCCACGGTCGGCGAGTACGCGCGCCGCCTGATCGGGTAGCGGCGTGGCGAGGGTCACCGAGGAGCAGGTGGAGGCCGTGCGGGCGCTGGTCGCGGCGATCCCGCCGGGCCGGGTGCGCACCTACGGCGACATCGCGGGCGAGGTGGGGCTCAGCTCGCCGCGGATCGTGGGCTGGGTGATGCGCACCGACGCCTCCGACCTGCCCTGGCACCGGGTGGTCCCGGCCAGCGGTCGGCCCGCCGCGCACCTCGCGGCGCGGCAGCTGGAGCGGCTGCGGGCCGAGGGCGTCCTCGCGGACGACGGGCGGATCGCGCTGCGCGAGTACCGCCTCTGAGGCCGGCGCCGGTCAGAGCAGCCAGCGGCCGATCTCGACGATGTGCTCGAGGCCTGGCAGCGCCTCGGCCTCCGAGCGCGGATGCACCGCGTGCACGGCCAGCCGGAACATGAGGGCGCGCAGCACCATCTGCGGCCACTCGGGCAGATCGCTCCACCGCATCAGCAGGCCGTCGTCGGCGCCGCCCCACGCGAGCCCGTCGACGGCGACCACGGCCGCGGCCCACGTCGCGGGACGCCAGTACGGGGTGAAGTCGGTGATGCCCGGTGCCGCGGCGCCGGCGAACAGCACCGAGCCCGCGAGATCGCCGTGCACGAGCTGCGGCTGCGCCTCGACCGGGGTGCGCAGCGCCGCGAGCTCGGCGACCAGCTGTGCCGCCCGCTGCCGGTGCGGGACGCTCTCGTCGAGGGCGCCCAGCTTGCGGGCCATGTCCAGCGGCTTGTCCTCCCACGCGGCGCGGTCGGCGAAGCCGAAGTAGTCCACGTCGGTGAACGGCGCCACGGTGGGCGAGGAGAGGAAGCGCGGACGCTCCAGCTTCGCGGTCGCCTCGTGCAGGCGGTTCGCCATCGAGATGATCTCGTCGTACCGCGGTTCCGCCGAGCCGGCGATGAAGGTGTCGGCGCGCCACCCGGACACCACGTACCGCCCGTCGGTCGCGCGGAAGGGCCGGGCCAGGCGCATACCGTCGACGTACAGGTCCTCACGGACCTTGGCGGACCAGGCCGCGCGGGCGTGGTCCGCGATCACCGAGAGCACCACCTCGCCGCAGCGCCAGCCGCCGTCCCATTCGGCGCCGAGGGCGATCGGCTCGGTCTCGTCCAGGCCGAAGGTGGACAGGACGTGCGCGGGGGGCTCGACGGGACTCACACTGTGAAATCTACCCGCGCGCGGCCGGTGAGGCCGCTAGGCGCGGCCCGGCTCGACCAGGAGGATCGGGATCAGGCGGTCCGTCTTCTCCTGGTACTCGGCGTACGGCGGGTACGCGGCCACGCCGCGCTCCCCCCAGAGATCGCGTTCGGCGCCGTGGATCTCGCGCACCGGCCCGGACACCACGGCGGTGCCGTCCTGGACCTCGACCCGATCGTTCGCGAGCATCGCGGAGTACCAGACGGGGTTGTCGGGCGCGCCGCCCTTGGAGGCGAACGCCGCGTAGGCGCCGTCGTGCTCGACCCGCATCAGCGGGCGCCGGTAGAGCTTGCCGGACTTGGGGCCGCGGTAGGTGAACACCACCACCGCCATCCCCGCGATCCCCACCGAGTCGGTGGTCCCGGTCTCGTCGATCTTCGCCAGCTGGTCCGAGACCCAGCCGGCCTTCTCCGTCGCGTATTCACCTTCGAGGGCCATGCCCCCACCCTAGAACGATCACCGGGACAATGGAGGGGTGTCGTCCTCCCCTCCCGTCGTGACCGTGTCCGTCCAGTTCCCCGACCTCTCCCCGGGGGAGTTCGACGGTGTCCGCTCCCGCCTGACCGCGGGGCGCCCCGCCCGGCTGGTGGTGCCGCACGAGGCGCACCGCTGGTACACGGCGTCCTCGGACCCGGAGGCGGTGCGCGCGGCGGTCTCCGCGCTCCGGGCGGCGGTCGAGGGGCGCGAGCTCTCCTTCGACGACGAGGAGGCGCTCGACGACCTGCTGCAGGAGTACACGGACTGGCTGGAGGAATCGGGGGAGGCCGACCCCGCCGATCCCGGGCCGGTGATGAGCTTCTCGGTGCACCTGCCGGCGCTGGAGCGCGAGGAGTTCGCCGCGCTCGCCGAGTCGCTGCGCGCGGAGCACCCGCGCCGGATCGTGCTCGGCGAGCAGCGGGGGCACAGCCATCACGAGTTGTCCGAGCGCGCCCGCATCGCGGCCAGGGTGCCGGGCATCCGCGCGGCGCTGCAGGGCCGTCCGGTGGCCGCCGCCGAGGCGCTGCCGCTGCTCGCGCTGCTCGACGACTACGCGCGCTGGCTCTCCGCGGCCGAGAGCGCCCCGCGCTGAGCGCCTGTGAGCTACCGTGAGAGCCACCACTAAGTTAAAGGCGGTTCTCATGTTTCCAGGAGCCTACGCTGAGCTCACCCCCGGCAAGCCCGCGGCGATCGACGCCGCCACCGGGGAGACCCTGAGCCACGCGCGCCTGAACGAGGAGGCCATCCGGCTGGCGAACCACCTGCATGGGCTGGGGCTGCGCCGCGGCGACACCGTGGCCATCGTGGCGGGCAACGACCTGCGCATCTTCTCCGCCTACGCGGCGGCGATCCGCAGCGGCCTGTACGTGACAGCGGTGAACACCCACCTCACCCCGGGCGAGGTGAACTACATCCTGGCCGACTGCGAGGCGAAGGCGCTGTTCGCGGGCGCCGATGTGGCCGAGGCGGTCTCGGAGGCGCTGCAACTGGAGCCCCTCGCCGCGCCGGGGCACGCGATCGCGTGGGGCGGGCCGATCGCGGGCTTCGCCGACTTCGACACCGTGCTCGCGCAGGCCGATCCCGCGCCGCAGGCGGACCGGCCCCGCGGCACGGACATGCTGTACTCGTCCGGCACCACGGGCCGCCCGAAGGGCATCCGGATCCCCCTGCCGGAGGGGCAGGTGGACGAGATCCCGGACACCTACACCGCGATCTTCTCCCCGATGTACGCGATGGACGCCGAGACCGTGTACCTCTCCCCCGCCCCGCTGTACCACGCTGCGCCGCTGCGCTTCTGCGGCGTCACCATGTCCGTGGGCGGCACCGTGATCATGATGCACCGGTTCGAACCGGAGGAGGCACTGGCGCTCATCGAGAAGTACCGGGTCACGCACAGCCAGTGGGTGCCCACGATGTTCGTGCGCATGCTCAAGCTGCCCGAGGCGACGCGCTCGCGCTACGACACGTCCAGCCTGCGGGTGGCGATCCACGCGGCCGCGCCGTGCCCCGCCGGGGTCAAGCAGTCGATGCTCGACTGGTGGGGGCCGGTGATCCACGAGTACTACGCGTCCACGGAGGGCGCGGGCGCCACCTTCATCGGCCCGCAGGAGGCGGCGGAGCGCCCCGGCTCCGTCGGCCGGGCCGGGCTGGGCGTCGTCCGGATCTGCGGGGACGACGGTGCCGTCCTCCCCGCCGGGGAGGTGGGCACCATCTACTTCGAACGCGAGGCGATGCCCTTCGCGTACCACAACGCCCCCGAGAAGACCCGCGCCGCACAGCATCCCGTGCACGGGAACTGGTCGACCACCGGCGACGTCGGGTACCTCGACGAGGACGGCTACCTGTACCTCACGGACCGCAAGGACTTCGTGATCATCACCGGCGGGGTGAACGTGTACCCGCAGGAGTCCGAGAACGCGCTCGTCATGCACCCCGCCGTCGCCGACGTCGCGGTGATCGGGGTGCCGGACGAGGAGCTGGGCGAGACCGCCCTGGCCTGCGTGCAGCTCGCGCCGGGCACGGCACCGTCGGACGAGCTGGCCCTGGAGCTGATCGCGTACGCGGGCCGGAACCTGGCCCGCTACAAGCTGCCCCGCGCCGTGCGGTTCGTCGACTCGCTGCCGCGCACCCCCACGGGCAAGCTGGTCAAGCGGCTGATCGAGCTGTGATCAGGACGGCGTGATCAGTACACCGGCAGCGACGGATCCACCTGGCGCGCATAGGCGGTGATGCCGCCCTGCAGGTGCACGGCGTCGCGGTAGCCGGCGCCCTTGACGGTGGCGAGCACCTCCGCCGAGCGGATGCCGGTCTTGCAGTAGAGCACCAGCTTCTTGTCCGCCGAGACCCGGGCGAGTCCCTCGCCGGATTCGAAGGCGCCCTTGGGCACCAGCTTCGCGCCGTCGAGGTGCACGATCTCCCACTCGACCGGCTCGCGCACGTCCACCAGCTCGTAATCGACGCCCGCCGAACCCATCTCGACGAGCTCCGCCGGGGTCACCGTGCTGCCCGCGGCGGCGCGCTGCGCCTCGTCGGAGACCACGCCGCAGAACTCGTCGTAGTCGATGAGCTCGGTGATGCGCGGCGCGTCGGGGTCCTTGCGGATGGTCAGGGTGCGGTAGCTCATCTCCAGCGCGTCGTACACCATGAGCCGCCCCAGGAGCGATTCGCCGACACCGGTGATCAGCTTGATCGCCTCGGTGCCCATGATCGAGCCGATCGAGGCGCAGAGGATGCCCAGCACGCCGCCCTCCGCACACGAGGGCACCATGCCCGGCGGCGGCGCCACGGGGTACAGATCGCGGTAGTTCAGGCCCCGCTTCTCGCCGTCCGGGCCGTCCGGAGCGTCCTCCCAGAACACCGACACCTGCCCCTCGAACCGGAAGATCGATCCCCAGACGTACGGCTTGTGCGCCAGCACGGCGGCGTCGTTGACCAGGTAGCGGGTGGCGAAGTTGTCGGTCCCGTCCAGGATCAGGTCGTACTGCTCGAACAGCGCCACCGCATTCTCGGGTTCCAGGCGCATCGGATGCAGGTTCACGGTGACCAGCGGGTTGATCTCCGCGATGGAGTCCCGCGCGCTCTCGCCCTTCGGGCGCCCCAGGTCGGAGACGCCGTGGATCACCTGGCGCTGCAGGTTGGACTCGTCGACCTCGTCGAACTCGACGATGCCGATGGTGCCGACACCCGCGGCCGCGAGGTACAGCAGCGCGGGGCTGCCGAGGCCGCCGGCCCCGATGACCAGGACCTTCGCGTTCTTGAGCCGTCTCTGTCCGGTGACCCCCATCTCGGGGATGATCAGGTGCCGCGAGTACCGCGCGACCTCGTCGCGGGTCAGGTCGGCGGCGGGTTCCACAAGCGGGGGCAGGTTGCTCACACAGTGCTCAACGACGGTGCCGCGCGCACCATTCCCGCACCGTCGTCAGAGGACGGGCGCGACCCACGAGTTGGGGCGGCAGGTGAAGTCGTTGTCGAACCCGTGCGAGGCGTCCAGATCGTAGATGTCCCGGTTCTTCACCCCGAACGTCTGCTGCATCATGATCGGCGCGAGCGCGCCCTGGGCGGGGCACGGCACGTGCTGCGGGTAGCCGATGGCGTGGCCGACCTCGTGGTTGATGGCGTACTGCCGATACCCGGTCAGATCGCCTTCGAAGGCGTTCGCGCCGCGCACCCAGCGCGCGAGGTTGATCACCACCCGGCCGAGTTCGCCGTTGTAGCAGGACGATTCCAGCTGGATGGTGTAGCCGCACGCCGAGCGGGTGGTGATCGGCGAGGTCAGCGAGATGGTGAAATCGGGGGTGCCCTTGTCGATGCGCTGGAACGCGAAGGCCGAATCGTGGATCCAGCTCCGCGGGTCCGCGAGGGTGCGGTCGATCATGGTGGCGAACGGCTGGTCCCCGCCGAGCGCGCCCATGTCCACGCCGTCCTCGACCGCGATCATGTAGGTGAACAGCTGCTGCTTGCCCTCGTCCTTCTTCCCGACCCGGGCGGTGGCGCCTGGCACGACGTGCCAGATACCCTGCCCCTTCTCGGTGAACGTGCCGCCGGCGGGCAGCATCCCGGCGGCGGGCACGGGCCCGGAATCCGTCTTCGACGGCGCGCCCACGATGGCCTTCTCGGGCGTGGGGTTGCGGGAGAGGTTCTCGGGCGCGGTGTCGACGGTCTGCTTGGATCCGAAGGTGTCGCCGCCGAAGGTGATCACCAATGCCACCACGGTGAGGATCGCGAGGATCGGCACCGCGTAGGCGCGCCAGCCATAGGTGCGCAGCAGCCGTCCCAGCCTGCCCTGCTTGGCGTAGACGCGTTCGCGCTGCGGCCGGGATCGGTTCTCGCGCGATGCGGCCGACGGGGTGTTGATGGGATCCCACTCGGCCCGCAGCGGCGCGCGCCCGTCCGGACGGGGACGCCGCGGGTTCGTAGGACTACTCACGTGCTCAACGATTCCACGAACCGGACGCCCGTAGTGGAAACGACACGCGCCGAAGGGCCCGGAAACGGCGAACCGTGACCGGGCACACCCGGCTCTCTGCCGGTGCAAGAGAGGGCCGCCCGAGTGGGCGGGAGTATTGTCGACGGGTCAGGGCCGCAATCCGGCCCCCGAGAACGTGAGGTGGAGCACATGGCGGACCTGGGCGCGACGACCGCGGCGGGCGAGACCCGCGGCGGGCCGAATCCGGCGCCGCGCCGCACGGCCCGCCTGCCGCGGAGCGCACGCCGCATCCAGCTTCTGGAGGCGGCCAGCAGCGTGTTCGTCGACCTCGGCTACCACTCGGCGGGCATGGACGAGATCGCGGTCCGCGCCGGTGTGAGCAAGCCCGTGCTGTACCAGCACTTCCCCGGCAAGCTCGAGCTGTACATCGCGGTGCTCAACTCGCACAGCGAGGCGCTCGTCAGCGGCGTCCGGCAGGCACTGAGCAGCTCCACCGACAACCACCAGCGCGTGATCGGCGCCGTCCGGTCGTTCTTCGACTTCGTCGACCGGGACAGCATGGGCTACAAGCTGATCTTCGAGTCCGACGTGCTGGAGCCGGTGGTGGCGGAGCGCGTGGAGGGGGCCGTGGACGCCTGCATCGACGCGGTCTACGACGTGGTCGCCGAGGATTCCGGCCTCGACCCGTACCGCGCCCGGATGCTGGCCGTCGGCCTCGTGGGCGCCAGCCAGGTGAGCGCCCGCTACTGGCTCTACGCCGACCGCCCCATCCCCAAGGAGGAGGCGGTGGCCACCACCGTCGAGTTGCTGTGGGGCGGGCTCAGTCACGTCCCGCTGCAAGCGCAGCGTCGCGCGCAGTAACGCCGAGTGCGGTCGGTTTCCCGCGCTATCGGTCGGAGAACGACCGCACTCACGCGACGCGGTGCATGAGCATCTCGATCGGGCCGCGGGAGAACCGCCGCGTCCACAGGGCGGACGCCACGAGTAGGCACGCCACCACGGCGGCGTACACGGCCGCGGTGAACAGGAGACGGTACTCGGCGCCGTACCGCGCGGCCAGCCCCAGGCCCCACCCGTAGCAGAGTGCCGAGGCGATCAGGTTCTGCAGCACGTAGCAGCTCAGGGCGGTCCGGCCGATGGCGCCGAGCGCGCCGCCCACGCGGCCGACCGCGCGCCGCTGGTAGAACTCCGCGATCAGCGCCAACAGCCCCAGCGCCACGAGCGGCGCCACCAGGTAGCGGCCGAGGAACACCGCGACCCCCGCGAGACCCAGCGGCGCGCCCACGATCCCGATCGCGAGATCCACCACCGCGGCGCAGCCGCCGATCAGCGCGAGCCGGCGGCGCAGCGCGGCGCCCTCCGCCCCGAACAGCCCCGACCGGTAGAGCCGCGCCCCGGTGAGGAACAGGGCGATGGTCAACGGGATCAGGAAGATCGCCTCGGCGCGGAAGATCAGCGCGTTGTCCAGCCGGAAGGCCACCAGGTCCAGGAAGGAGCCGTCGGCGTACGGGTTCGCCGCCGACCGCTCCCCGCCTGATCCGCCGGATCCGCCGGCCGCCTGCATGCCGACCACCACCACGGCGACCAACACGACGTGCACGGCCACCGCCCAGGCGACCCACCGCGCTCGGGCGGCCGGCCCGAGAACGAGCAACGCTGACACCAGGAACGAGACCAGGGCGTAGCCCATCAGCACGTCGAACTCGGCGATCAGCAGGAAGTGCGCCAGGCCGTCGAGGAACAGCACCAGCGCCCGCCGCCAGTACCGCCCCGGCCACGGCCGGCGGGAGCGGCCCGCGCCGGCCGCACGGTCGTGGTGCCGCTCGGCGGAGGCCTGCTGGATCGCGAGGCCCACACCGAACATGAGGCTGAGCAGCCCGAGGAACTTGCCCTGCGCGCACGTCTGCAGCAACCGCACCGGCAGGGATTCGCCGCCCACGGCGTCCAGGTAGCCGAGCATGCCGCGGGGTTCGGTGAAGATCCACACGTTGGTGCCGAGCGTGCCGAGGATCGCGATGCCGCGGGCGGTGTCGAGCGACGCGATCCGGCGCGTGCTGATGGCCGCCGGGGTGCTGGTGGTCGTCATGACGGCCACCATCGCGCGGAACGCGAGGACCCCGCGACCGCCGAAAGGCGATCGCGGGGTCCGTCGTTCGGGTGACCCACTCCGCTGTAGCGGGGTGCGGCCGATCGCCGCATCGACCACCGACTCGGCCTTCGTGTTTCAGACGGTTCAGCTGGACTGGTTGGTAGCGATGATCGGCGTCATCGCTCCGGCGCGGATCGTCCGATCGCTCGTGGCGATCGCCAACCCTCGCCGGGTGGCTTGGGCGACGATCATCCGGTCAAAGGGGTCTCGGTGATCCCAGTTCAATTGCCCCGCGAGCGTGGCGTCCGCCGAATCCATGACGAGCTCCTGTGCGGTCATCGCATCGAGCGTGTCCTTCCAGCTCGACAAGATTCCTGCGCCGTCCAATCGTCCGAGCCGTGTCTTGATTGCGATCTCCCATGCCGACGCTGCCGACACGAACAGGTCGTTGGCAGGGTCCTCGATGACCGCGCGAGCCGGCTCGGCTACGAGATCGGGCGACTTCACCAGCCACAGGAGTGCGTTGGTGTCCAGCAGCACCGCGGTCATGAGACGGAATCCCATGCCGCCAGCTCCTCGTCGGGGAGGGGTGCATCGAAGTCATCCGAGATGACCAGTCCCGGAAACTGCCCGAACGTGCGCTGCTTCGGTGTCGCCGGCGAGATCACCGCGACCGCGCGGCCGTGCGAGGTGACAGTGATCGGCCTGCCCGTCTTCTCCACCTCGGCGAGGACGGCGTTCAATCTGGCTTTCGCCTCAGTGCTCGTGATGGTGCGCATGACCCCAAGTTACACTCTAATGACTAGTGGCACTAGTCAGATAGTCGCCACCTTGCCCATGACGCATTACCGGAGAATTGAAACCCGAAGGACCCCACGACCACCGACAGGCGACCGCGGGGTCCATCGTTCGGGTGACCTACTCCGCCGCGGCGGGTGCGGCGCCCTCGGTCTTCTTCGCACCGGAGCGGCGGCGACGGCGGCGCTTGCGGGCCGGGGCATCGCCCTCGGCACCGTCGTTCGACGGCGCCTGCGGCTCCGCGGCGGTAGCGGTGGCGGTGGCGGGCTTCGCCTCGGCCGGCGCACCGTCGGCCTTGCGGCCCCCGCGCGTGCGGGTCCGGGCGCGCGTGCGGGTGCTCTCGCGCTTCTCGCGCGGCTTGCGCTCCACGACCTCGCCCTCCGCGCGCTTGCGGACGCCGGGCAGGCTGCCCTTGACCTTCGGGTCGATGCCGAGGTCGGTGAACAGGTGCTCGCTGGAGCTGTAGGTCTCCGCCGGCTCGGGCTTGCCGAGGCCGAGGGCCTTGTCGATGAGCTCCCAGCGGTGCAGCTCGTCCCAGTCGACCAGGGTCACGGCGATGCCGGTCTTGCCGGCACGGCCGGTGCGGCCGATGCGGTGCACGTAGGTCTTGTCGTCCTCCGGGCACTGGAAGTTGATCACGTGGGTCACGTCGTCGATGTCGATGCCGCGGGCGGCCACGTCCGTCGCGACGAGCACGTCGATCGAGCCGTCGCGGAACTTGCCGAGCGCCTTCTCACGCGCCACCTGACCCAGATCCCCGTGCACGGCACCGACTTTGAAGCCGCGCTCGGCCAGATCGTCCGCCACCTTCTGCGCGGTGCGCTTAGTGCGGGTGAAGATCATCGTGGCGCCGCGGCCCTCCGCCTGCAGCACCTTGGCGACCAGCTCCACCTTGTCGAGGGCGTGGGCGCGGTAGACGAACTGCGTGGTCCGCTCGTGCACCGCGGAATCGTCGTGGTGCTCGGCGCGCACGTGCGTCGGCTGGGAGAGGAACGTGCGGGCCAGGGTGATGATGGGGCCGGGCATGGTGGCCGAGAACAGCATCGTCTGCCGCTGCGTGGGCACCATCGACAGGATGCGCTCGATGTCCGGGAGGAAGCCCAGGTCCAGCATCTCGTCGGCCTCGTCCAGGACGAGGATCTGGATCTTGCCCAGCACCAGGTGGCCCTGGTTGGCGAGGTCCAGCAGGCGGCCGGGGGTGCCGACGACCACGTCGACACCCTTCTGCAGGGCGTCGATCTGCGCCTCGTACGGGCGGCCGCCGTAGATCGAGGTGATCCGCAGATCGCGCTCGCCCTTGGTGGCCTGCACGCGGACCCCGTCGGAGGCCTGCTCGAGGTCGTCGGTGACCTGCACGCACAGTTCGCGGGTGGGCACGATGATCAGGGCCCGCGGGGTACCGTCGAGCGCCCGGAGGCCGTCCTCGCCGACGTCGGCGCGGGCCTGCGTGATGAGGCGGTTGAGCAGCGGCACGCCGAAGCCGTAGGTCTTGCCCATGCCCGTGCGGGCCTGGCCGATCAGGTCGTTGCCGGCGAGCGCGAGCGGGAGGGTGAGTTCCTGGATCGCGAAGGTGCGCTCGATGCCCCGCTTGCCGAGGGCGTCGACGATGCCCTGGTCGACGCCGAGCTCGGCGAAGCTGGGCGAGACGTGATCGTCGCCGATCACGTGCACGTCCGGCATACCCGCCTCGGCGGCGGGCTCGGTGTGGATGTCGTTGTTCGTGGTGGTGGAGGAGGTAATGGTTCTGCCTTTCATCGGCGGCGGTGGCGTCGCGTTCATCTCTCACGCGCGCACTGTTCCGGCCGATGAATCCGCGGCCCGTCGGGGGCCGTCATCCTCGCCTCGACGCCCCTGCCGTTCGGAGACGGAGGCGGAGTGCGCGCACAACTACCGGCGACCGAATCGGCCGCTGCCGACCATCGTACCCCGCGGGGCGTCGCGCACTAGCATGAGCGACATGAGCGATCAGTCGCAGGACCGGGGAATCGGCACGGAGCACCCGGGCGTCGCGGCCCTGTTCGCGGTGCTGGCGTTCGGGGAGCTGGCCGCGTTCGAGCGGCTCGCCAAGGAGGCGGAGATGGCGCCGGACCTGCACGGCCGCATCGCCGTCTCGTCGATGGCCGCGGTGCAGATGCGCAACTTCGAGCTGTTGCAGACGGAGCTGGACCGCCGCGGCCAGGACATCGCGGAGGCCACCGCGCCGTTCGCGCCCGTGATCACCCGCTACCACGAGCGGACGACCCCGCGGAACTGGAACGAGGCCCTGGTGAAGGCGTACATCGGGGACGGGCTCGCCGCCGACTTCTACTCCGAGGTGGCGCGGGCACTGCCCGCGGAGCCCGCCGCAGTGGTGGCCGCGGTGCTCTCCGACACCCGCGAGTCCGATTTCGCGGCGCAGCGGGTGCGGGCCGCGGTGACCGCGAACCCGGCGCTGCGCTCGCCCCTCACGCTGTGGGGCCGGCGCCTGCTCTCGGAGGCGATCACCCAGGCGCAGGAGGTGCTGGCCACCCGCGACGAGCTGGCCGCGCTGCTGTTCGAGCATTCGGGCGACCTGCCCGGCGTCGCGCAGTTCTTCGAATCGCTGCAGACCCGGCACGCGGAGCGGATGGCGGCGCTGGGCCTGGGCTGAGCCCACCGCCGACTGCCCTCAGCAGAATCACCGGGCCGCGGCCGCCCCGCCGCGGCGCCGGCGGATAACCTCGTGGCATGGAGATCAAGATCGGAATCGCGGAGTCGAACCGCGAACTCGTCGTGCAGAGCAAGGACAAGGCGGAGGACGTGAAGAAGGCCGTCGCCGATGCGCTGGCCGGCCGCGCCGAACTGCTGGAGCTGACGGACGAGAAGGGCAAGCAGTACCTGATTCCCGCCGCCCGCGTCTCCTACGTCGAACTCGGCACCAGCGAGAGCCGCTCCGTCGGCTTCAACGCCAGCTGACGCGCTCCGTCACCGCACCGCGGACCACCGCCCGCTCCGCCGCGCGGCCCCCGGGATCGACGTCCCGGCGGCCGCGCGGCGGTCGAGCAGCGACACCAGCACGAAGCTGAGACTCACCAGCAGCACCCAGGAGCCGAGCTTCCCCGCGTGGACCATGCGCCACACGTCGCCCTGGTTCGGGTACTGCCACGCGCCAAGGAAGGTCGCCATGTTCTCGGCGACCCAGAGGAAGAACCCGATCAATACGAACGAGAGCGGCAGCGGCATCCAGTAACGCTGCTCCCCCACCGTGAACCAAACCCGGCTGCGCGCCGTCACCACGAGGAAGCCCAGTGCGATGGCGACCCGCATATCGGGCAGGTAGCGGTGGGTGAAGAAGTTGACGTACGCGGCCACCGCTAGGAGCAGCACCGCGGCAGTGCGGTACCGGCTCACCGTCAAGTCGAACCGGCGGAACGCCTGGCAGACGTAGGACCCCACCGCCGCGTACATGAATCCGGCGTAGAGAGGCACGCCCGCGATCTTCGTCAGCGCGGAATCCGGGTACTCCCAGGACCCGACCGCCACCTTGAACACCTCCAGGGCGAATCCGGCGATGTGGAAGGCGCAGACGACCCCCAGCTCCCGCCACGACTCCCACCGGGCCGCGACGAACACCACCTGCACCGCGATCACGTACAGCAACAGCGCGTCGTAGCGGGCCGGCGGCGGATCCCAGCGCGACCACACCACGGCCGACACCGCCAGGCCCACGAAGACGGCGATCGCGAACCCACAGCACTGCAGCTCGATCCCCGCGAACCGCAGCATCTGCCCCACGAAGCCCCGCGCGCGGGTCAGCGGGAGGCGCGCCGTCGACATGCCCCGAGTATGCAGTGCGGCCGAGCCGGCGGCGGCGCCGCTAGGCTCGGGCGCGTGGTGAAACCCGAACGCAGGACCGCCGTCGATCTCGCGGTGACGGCCGTGATCGTGGTCGCGGTGCTGGTCCTGGGGACGGTCGCGTGGCGCACCGGCACCGCGAGCAGCACGGTCGACGAGACGGCCCCCGCACCGTCGACCGTGGCCGATCCCCTCGTCGAACTCCCGGCGGCGCTCCGCGAGG
>JBEBXD010000045.1:0-34178 GCA_040391845.1 Tsukamurella paurometabola
CCCGCGCCGGTGCCCGCGGGCGCGGCGCGCACGACGCTCCCCCGGTCGGACCGGGTCTTCGACCGGCGTCCGGTCGCTCCTCCGGTTCCGGTGCCCGGCACCGTCAGCCTGCTGACGGTGCGGTGGCGCGCGGTCGGGAGCTTCGCCCCCTCCGGCGCCGGGCCGGATCCTGCGGAGTCCTCCTGCTGTGCGGGCGGTTCCGCCTGTGATTCACCGTCGGGCCCGCCGTCCGGCCCGCCGTCGGGGCCGTCCGGGTCGGGATCGGGGTCGGGTTCGTCGGCGGCCTCGCGGGCGTCGTCCAGGGCCCGGTCGAGCTCGGCGTCGTCGAGGCCGGGTTCGTCGAACGGGTCGCGGCGCTTGCGGTGCGGCAGCGCCAGTGCCGCGGCCACACGGACGTCGTCCTCGGTGACCTCGTCGGCGCCGCGCCACGCGGCGTGCGCGCGGGCGGCGCGGGCGATCACCAGGTCGGCGCGCATCCCGTCGACGTCGAACGCGGCGCACACCGCGGCGATGCGGCGCAGCTCGGCATCGGGCAGCGCGACGGCCGGGAGCCGGTCGCGGGCGGCCGCGATCCGGGCGGCGTGCTCGGCATCGGCGGCGGCGTACCGCGCGGCGAAACCCTCGGGGTCGCTCTCGAAGTCGAGCCGGCGACGCATCACCTCGACGCGGACGTCCACCTCGCGGCTGGCCCGCACGTCGACGGCAAGACCGAACCGGTCGAGCAGCTGCGGCCGCAGTTCGCCCTCCTCCGGGTTCATCGTGCCCACCAACACGAAACGCGCGGGGTACGAACGGGAGACGGCGTCCCGCTCCACGGTGACGCGGCCCATGGCCGCGGCGTCGAGCAGCACGTCGACGAGGTGGTCCGAGAGGAGGTTCACCTCGTCCACGTAGAGGATTCCGCCGTCGGCGTCGGCGAGCAGGCCGGGCGTGAAGTCGACGGTGCCCTCGCCGAGCGCCCGGTGCAGGTCCAGCGAACCGACGACCCGGTCCTCGGTGGCGCCGATGGGGAGTTCGACGAGGCGGGCGGGCGCGCCGCCCGGCCGGGTCGGAAGGAGCGGGGCGAGCGCGCGGGCCGCGGTCGACTTGGCCGTGCCCTTCTCGCCGCGCACCAGGACGCCGCCGACGGCGGGCGCGACGGCGCACAGCGTCAGGGCGAGGCGCAGCTCCTCCTGGCCGACGAGGCCACTGAACGGATAGCGGTCAGACACCGGCGTCCCTCCTCATGGGAATGTGCGGTATGCCGTCCTCGACGAATTCGTCACCGTCGGAGAAGAATCCGTACTTGCCGTACATGCCGTCGAGGTGCGACTGCGCTTCGAGGAGGCAGGCCCGGCCGTTCAGCTCGCCGAGTGCCGCCGTCATCAGGGCACCGGTCAGCCCCCGCCCGCGGTGTGCCGGTGCCGCGCAGACCCGGCCGATCCGGGCGAGGCCCGGGCCCTCGGCGGTGACGCGGACGGTGGCCGCGACCGCGCCGGGGACGGCATCGTCGGGCATCCAGAGGTGCACCGTCGCCGGCTCGAGGTCGCGCCCGTCGACGTCGAGCCACGGGCTCTGCTGTTCGACGACGAACACCTGCGCGCGCAGCGCGAGCAGGGCGTACAGGGTCTTCGCGTCGAGCTCGTCGCCGCCGGCGCGCCGCACCGCGCTACGCCTGCGCGTCGGCCCCGACGCCCGGGGACAGCTGCAGCGTGCGGTTGGTCCAGTCCCAGACCTGGTCGAACAGCTGCTTGTTGTCGTTGAGCGTGGTGCCGTAGGACGGGATCATCTCCTGCAGCAACGGCTTCCACGCCTGCATGTGCTTCGGGAAGCACTTGCCGAGCACGTCCAGCATGGCCGGAACGGCGGTCGAGGCGCCGGGCGAAGCGCCCAGCAGTCCGGCGATGGACTCGTCGGCCGCCGCGATGACGGCGGTGCCGAACTCGAGGTTGCCGCCGCCCTTGCCCTTGCGGATCACCTGGACGCGCTGGCCGGCGGTGATCAGCTCCCAGTCGTGGCCGTCCGCGCGGGGCACGAACTCCGAGAGCGTCTTGACCCGGTCGGCGGGCGACTGCGTCAGCTCGCCGATGAGGTACTTGGTCAGGCCCATCTCCTTGAGGCCCACGGCCATCATCGGGAGCAGGTTGTTCGGCTTCACCGACAGCGGCAGATCCGTGTACTTGCCGGCCTTGAGGAACTTCGGCGAGAACCCGGCGTAGGGGCCGAACAGCAGGCCGCGGTTGCCCTCGATGACGCGGGTGTCCAGGTGCGGCACCGACATCGGCGGCGCTCCGACGGCGGCCTTGCCGTAGACCTTCGCGGCGTGATGGTCGATGAGCTCGGGGTTCGAGCAGCGGAAGAACTGGCCGGACACCGGGAAGCCGCCGAAGCCCTTGGCCTCCTTGATGCCCGACTTCTGCAGCAGCGGCAGCGCGCCGCCGCCGGCGCCCACGAACACGAACCGCGCATCCACGTACGAGACCTCGTGCGTGCGCGTGTTCTTGACGGTGAGCCGCCAGCCGTCCTTGGTGCGCTTGAGGTTCGTGACGCGCGTACCGAAGTGGACCGCGCCGCCCTTGCCGACGAAGTTGACGAGCTTCTTGGTGAGCGAGCCGAAGTCGACGTCCGTACCGCCCTCGTACCAGTTGACGGCGACGGGGTCGGCGAAGTTGCGGCCGGCGGCCATGATCGGCAGGCGCTCGGTGAACGTGGCGGGGTCGGTGAAGAACTCCATGCCCTCGAACAGCGTCTGGTGCGAAAGCGCGTCGTAGCGCTTGCGGAGATACTCCACGTTGTCGGCGCCGTGCACGAAGCTGGCGTGCGGGATGGGGTTGATGAAGTCCGACGGATCGTCGAGCACGCCCGCGTCCACGGCGTAGGACCAGAACTGCCGCGAAATCTGGAACTGCTCGTTGATGGTGATCGCCTTGGAGATGTCGACCGAGCCGTCCGCCGCCTGCGGCGTGTAGTTCAGCTCGCACAGCGCCGAGTGGCCGGTGCCCGCGTTGTTCCACGGATCGGAGGACTCGGCGGCCGCGGCGTCCAGCGACTCGAACACGCTGATCGACCAGCTGGGCTCCAGCTTGCGCAGCAGGGTGCCGAGCGTGGCGCTCATGATTCCCGCGCCGACGAGCGCGACGTCCGTGCTGATCACGTTACGGGCCATCTGGTAGTTCACTCCTCGACGTGGGGCGGGGCGCACGAAGGGCCCCCTTCTTCGCGAGAACCTTACTCCGGCACCCTCCGGTGACGCGCGGCACACCGGGGAGCACGCTCCGGGCGGAACCCCGCTCACTCCGCTCGCCCGCCGCGCGCGCTCACTACAGTGAAGCCGTGGCGACCACTGAGCTGACCTACTCCCCCGACGTCCTCGGCGAGGACTACCTCGCGCACACCTTCGACCTGGGCCCGGACCCGGACGGCGAGGACGCCGGGAACGTGGTCGCCACCCTGGTCAAGTACACCGGCCCCGTCTCGGGGACGCCGCACCACGCGGTGCTGTGGGTGCACGGCTTCTCCGACTACTTCTTCCAGACCGCGATCGCCGAGTTCTTCGCGGGCCGCGGATACGCCTTCTACGCGCTGGACCTGCGCAAGTCCGGGCGGTCGCTGCGCCCGGGCCAGTCCGCGCACTACGCGACCGACTTCACCGTGTACGACTCCGAGCTGGACCTCGCGGTCGACGCGATCGAGCAGGAGCACCCGGGGCTCGGCATCGTGGTCGCCGCGCACTCGACCGGCGGGCTCATCACCCCGCTGTGGCTCGACCGGCGCCGCCGGGCCGGTCGCACCGCGCCGATCGCCGGCCTGGTCCTCGACAGCCCGTGGTTCGACCTGCAGGGCTCGGCGGTGCTGCGTGAGGTCGCGACGCCGGTGGTCAAGCTGATCGGCAAGGCCGTCGGCACCCGCCCCGTCCCCGTCGAGGCCGTAGGGGTGTACGGGCAGACCGTCCACGCGAGCGCGCACGGCGAGTTCGACTTCGACACCTCGCTGAAGCCGATCGAGGGCTTCCCGGTCCGCTTCGGCTGGCTGCGGGCGGTGCGGGTGGCGCACAGCCTGCTGCACCGCGGACTCGACGTGGGCGTCCCGTCGCTGGTGTTGCGCTCGAGCAAGAGCTTCGCGCCCAAGGAGTGGAGCGAGGAGGCCGGCAGGGCCGACGTGGTCCTGGACACCCGGCAGATCGCCAAGTGGGCGGGCGCGCTCGGCGGGCGCCTGTCCGTGGTCCCCATCGAGAACGCCAAGCACGACGTGTTCCTCTCCGAACGGGAGGCCCGCGACGCCGCGTACGCCGAGCTCGGCGCCTGGCTGGCCCGCGAGATCGAAGCCTGACATGGACGGGAACGTCTTCGATCTGGTGATCATCGGCTCCGGCGCCGGGAACACGATCCCCGATCACCGGTTCGACGACCGCAGCGTCGCGATCGTCGACAAGGGGATGGCGGACGGGGCGTTCGGCGGCACCTGCCTCAACGTGGGCTGCATCCCGACGAAGATGTTCGTCCATCCCGCGGACGTCGCCGAGGAGGCCCGCGAGGCCGGCCCGCTGGGTGTGGACGCGGAGGTCACCGACGTCCGCTGGGCGGACATCCGCGACCGGATCTTCGGGCGGATCGACCGGTACTCCGCCGGCGGCCTCCGCTACCGGGTGGAGAAGTGCCCGAACATCACCGTCTTCCAGCAGGCGGCACGGTTCGTGCCGGGCGGTGGCGGCGTGCACCGCCTCGAGCTCGCGGACGGCACCGTTGTCGCCGGGCGCGACGTGGTGATCGCCGCCGGCTCGCGCCCGGTGATTCCGCCGGTGTTCTTCGAGGGCACGGCGCCGTTCCACACCAACGACACGATCATGCGGCTCGACGCCCTCCCGGAGCACGTGATCATCGCGGGCAGCGGGTACATCGCGGCCGAGTTCGCACACGTCTTCGCCGGGTTCGGGGCACGGGTCACCGTCATCGCCCGGGGCGAGCGTCTGCTGCGCTCGCAGGACCGCACCATCTCCGAGGCCTTCACCGAGTCCGCCGCGCAGCGGTGGGACGTGCGTACCCGCACCGAGGTGACCGCGACGCGCTCGGCCGGTGACGGCGTGGAGGTGGACCTGACCGACGGCTCCACCCTGGCGGGCGACGTGCTGCTGGTCGCGACGGGCCGCACCCCGAACGGCGACACCCTGGACACCGAGGCGATCGGTCTCCCGCTGCGCGAGGACGGGCGCGTCCCCGTCGACGAGCACCAGCGCACCCCGGTCCGCGGCGTGTGGGCGCTCGGCGACGTCAGCACCCGGTTCCCGCTGCGGCACGTGGCCAATCACGAGGCGCGGGTGGTGGCGGAGAACCTCGTGGCGGGGTGGGACTCCCCGACCGCGACGTCGGATCACCGGTTCGTGCCCGGCGCCGTGTTCTCCCACCCGCAGGTGGCGTCGGTGGGCCTGACGGAGGAGTGCGCGCGGGCCGAGGGCATCGACGTGGCGGTGGCCGTACAGCGCTACTCCGACATCGCCTACGGGTGGGCGATGGGCGACGTGCCCGGGGTCTGCAAGCTGATCGCGGACAGGTCGACGGGGCTGCTCGTGGGCGCGCACATCGTGGGCCCGCAGGCCTCGTCGCTGATCCAGTCGGCGATCACGGCGATGTCGTTCTCGATCCCGGCGCACGAATTCGCGCGCGGCCAGTACTGGATCCACCCGGCGCTGCCGGAGCTGGTGGAGAACGCGCTGCTGGGGCTGGACTGACTCAATTCCGCAGGGTGCGCAGCGCGATCTCCGAGGCCAGGGCCGCGGGCGCGCGCAAAGGGAGCCAGTGGTCACCGTCGGGCACCTCGCTGAGCCGGTAGTCGGCCCGGAGGTAGTGGGCGGTGCCCTTGGCCTGCGCCGCGCCGGCGATGGCGTCACGCGCACCCCACACCAGGGTGGTGGGCACCTCGATCACAGGGCAGTCGAGGCCCTCCCCGCCGGGTACGAGGTTCGCCCGGTACCAGTTCAGGGCAGCAGTCAGGGTCGGCTCGTTCGCCAGCGCCTCGATGCCGCCGCCGGGTGCGGTGGCGAGCAGCGTCCGGGCGTCGTCGGCGAGCAGGGTCTTCTCCGCGGCACCGGACCGCAGGAACAGCTCCAGGTAGCGCGAGCGCTGCCGCTGGTCCTGATCGCCCGCCATCGCCTCGCCGAACGCGGAGGGGTGGCCGAAGGAGACCGCGGTCAGGCTCATCGCGCGCAGCGGGTAGGCCGCGGCGAAGTGCCACCCCACGGTGGCACCCAGCCCGTGGCCCACCACGTGCGCGTAGGGCACCTCCAGCGCGTCGAGGATGCGGGCGGCGTCCTCGGCGAGCTGCTTCATCGTGTACTGGTCCACGCCCTGCGGGCGGGCGCCGGGGCTGTAGCCGCGCTGGCGCGGCGCGATGGTGCGCAGCCCCGCCTCGTGGAGGCGCTCGCGGACCTGGTCGAAGCACTCCTCCGTCTGCGGGAACCCGTGCAGCAGCAGGACGGGCACACCGTGCTCGGTGCCGCCGACCGACACGTCGAAGGTCCACGAGCCGGCTGGCACCTGCACCGTTTCAGCTGAGTCGATCGGCATGTCGTTCACGCTAGTCACTGATGATCCGCAGGGTCGGCAGGATCGCAGAAAACGCGCCGGGCGTCTGCAACGGCCGCAGGATCGCGTCGAGGTCGCAGTGCTCCTCGAGCGCGTCGGCGACGGCGTCGAGCTGGGCGAGGCGGGCACCGTCGTAGCTGACCTCCGGCCCCGACGCGCGGTCGCCGAACGTGCCGCGCAGGTACGCCCGGCGGAACGCGTCGGAGCCGAACAGCCCGTGCCAGTGGGTGCCGAGGACGCCGCCGCGCAGCGCCCCCTCCGGTCCGTCGGGGCCTTGCAGCGCAGGGCTTTCCGTGCTCCGTACCACGGTGCCGTGGTGGATCTCGTAGCCCGTCGCCGGGACTGCCATCCCCGCGCCGGCGCCGTTCCCGGCGACGGTGCGGACCGTCTTGGCCGCGGCGAATTCGACGTCGAGGTCGAGGATGCCGAGCCCCGCCACGCGGGTGCCGGCCGGCGCCTCCACGCCGGCGGTATCGGCGATGGACCGGCCGAGCATCTGGTACCCGCCGCAGACGCCGCCCGCCGGGTCAGGGCGTCGGCGAGGCCGCGGTCGCGGAGCCAGGCGAGATCGGCGACGGTGCTCCGGGTGCCGGGCAGCACCACGAGATCGGCGCTCGCCACGTCGGCCGGCCGGGTGGTCCAGCGCACCGTGAGCGCGGGCTCGCAGGCGAGCGCCTCGACGTCGGTGGTGTTGGACACGCGCGGCAGGGCGATCGCGGCGACCCGGATCGGGTCGGCGGTGGTGGCGCCCCTGCCCACCAGGTCGCTGCCGAGCGCGGCGAGCGAGTCCTCGGCGTCGAGCCACAGGTCGTGCAGGTACGGGAGCACGCCGAACGTGGGCCGGCGGGTGATCGCCTCCAGTTGCTCCAGGCCGGGCGCGAGGAGGGTCACGTCGCCGCGGAAGCGGTTGATCAGGAAGCCGTACACGCGGCGCTGATCCTGCGGGTGCATCACCGCGACGGTGCCGGCGAGGTGGGCGAGCACTCCCCCGCGGTCGATGTCGCCGACGATCAGCGCGGGCAGTCCGGCGGCCTCGGCGAGCCCCATGTTGGCGATGTCGGTGGCGCGCAGGTTGATCTCGGCGGGGCTGCCGGCGCCCTCGCAGAGCACCACCTCGAACTCGTCGCGCAGGGCCCGCAGGGTGGCGGTCACCTCGTCGAGGAGCCATTGCCGGCGGGTGATGTAGTCGCGGGCGCCGACCTCGCCGACCGCCCGGCCGTGCAGCACGAGGTGGGAGCGCCGATCGGTGCCGGGCTTGAGCAGGACGGGGTTGAACCGGGTCGACGGCGCCAGGCCGCACGCCAGCGCCTGGGTCGCCTGCGCCCGGCCGATCTCGCCGCTGGTGCCGTCGGCCTCCACGGTGGCGACGGAGTTGTTGGACATGTTCTGCGCCTTGAACGGTGCGACGGAGACGCCGCGCCGCGCCAGCAGCCGGCACAGCCCGGCGGTCACGGTCGACTTCCCGGCGTCGGAGGTGGCGCCGGCGATGAGGAGTGCGCCGCGCACTTACTGCGCGGATTCGCTCGGCAGCGTGAGGATCTCGGCACCGTCGTCGGTGACCACCAGGGTGTGCTCGAACTGCGCGGTCCACTTGCGGTCCGTGGTGGCGACGGTCCACCCGTCCGGCCAGATCTCGTAGTCGAGGCCACCCAGGTTGATCATCGGCTCGATGGTGAACACCATGCCCGGTTCGAGGACGGTCTCGACGTTGGGCTCGTCGTAGTGCAGCACGACGAGGCCGTTGTGGAACGTCTCCCCGATGCCGTGTCCGGTGAAATCACGAACCACGGTGTAGCCGAAGCGATTCGCGTACGCCTCGATGACGCGTCCCACCACGTTGAGCTCCCGGCCCGGCTTGACCGCCTTGATCGCCCGCATCGTGGCGGTGCGGGTCCGCTCGACGAGGAGGCGGTGCTCCTCGGAGACGTCGCCGGCGAGGAACGTGGCGTTGGTGTCGCCGTGCACCCCGTCGATGTACGCGGTGACGTCGATGTTGACGATGTCGCCGTCCTCGATCACCGTCGAGTCCGGGATGCCGTGGCAGATCACCTCGTTGAGGGAGGTGCAGCAGCTCTTGGGGAAGCCGCGATAGCCCAGCGTCGACGGGTACGCGCCGTGGTCGATCATGTACTCGTGCGCCACCCGGTCGAGGTGGTCGGTGGTGACGCCCGGCCGCACCTCCGCGCCCGCGGCCTGCAGCGCGTCGGCGGCGATCCGCGACGCGACGCGCATCTTCTCGATGGTCTCCGGTGTCTGCACCCACGCCTCGTGGCCCTCGTTCGCCGACGGCTTGTCGACGTACTCCGGCCGCACGATCTTCGCCGGAACGGCAAGGCGGGGTGAGACGGTGCCGGGGGTCAGCGCAGCGCGAGTCATCCGTTCAGCGTAATCGGCACCGCGCGCACACCGTCGAGCCCCGTCGGGATCGCCGCCGCTCGGGAGCCGCCCCGCACCCGGGTCCCGCTCAGTTCGGGGCGGCGGCGACGGGTGCGTCGAAGCGGTCGAAGAACTCCTTGGTGACGGCGACGGCGTTGTCGGAGCTGCCGCCGAGCACGACGAGGGTGGCGAACGCGAGGTCGCCCCGGTAGCCGACGAACCAGGCGTGCGAGCCACCGTCGACCTCGGCCTCCCCCGTCTTGCCGAGGATGTCGCCCGATCCGCGGATCAACTCGGCCGTGCCGGATTCGACGACCTCGCGCATCATCGAGCGCAGTCCGTCGGCGGCCTTCGGATCGAGGGCGGGCCGCTCACCGTCGACGGTGGTGGTCTTGCCCGTCAGCAGCCGGGGCGTGACCGCGCCCCCGTGCGCGACGGCGGCGGCCGCGAGCGCCATCGAGAACGGGCTCACCAGGACCTCGCCCTGTCCGAAGCTGTCCTCCACCTGGTTGACCATGGCCTTCGGCACCGGGTACTGCCCGGAGGCCACCGGCAGTCCGGGGATCGAGTAGTCCGGCCCGATGCCGAGCTCGGCGGCCGCGGTGTGCAGCGCGTCCGGCTTCAGCTTGGCGCCCAGATAGGCGAAGCTGGTGTTGCAGGACCGGGCGAACGCGCGCTGCATGGTGACGTCACCGAGCGCGAACCTGTTGTAGTTCGGCACTTCTCGCTCACCGATGGTGAGGGTGCCCGGGCAGGGCACGATCGTGGCGGGTGTGGCGATGCCGGTGGAGATGGCCGCGGTGGCGGTGACGATCTTGCCGGTCGATCCGGGCGGGTACAGCCCCGAAGTGGCCAGCGAGCCGAGCTTGTCGGCCTCCGGGTTCTGGGCGACGGCGAGGACGTCGCCGGTGGACGGCTGGATCACCACCATCATCGACTGCCGGTCGCGCCGGGTGTTCACCGCGGCCTGCGCGGCGGCCTGCGCGATCGGCGAGATGCTCACCGTGACCGCCGGCGCGGTCTGGGGCGCGGTGTAGGTCAGCGTGGAGACGCGGGCGCCGGTATCGGCCTGGGCGATCACCTCCCACCCGTCCTTGCCCGCGAGATCGCCGGTCACGTTCTTCTTGATCGAGGACATCAGCGCGGGCGCGAAGGTGCGGTCGGTGGGCACCAGGTCCGCCTGCTCGACCAGCGTGACTCCCGGGAGGGCGGTCACGTCGCCGGCCAGCTTGCGCAGATCGTCCTGGTTCACCGAGGCCACGGTGTAGGGGCCGCTCATCGAGGTGGCCTGCTCGGTGATCTTCACCGGGTCGAGGTCCGGGAGGATCGGCTGCAGTGCCCGGGTCAGCTGCCCGGCGACGTCGACAACGGTGGTCGGCGCGGGCACCTTCGAGGCGTCGAGCTGGATCCGGTTGATGACGCCGGGCACCAGTACGGCGCCGCCGGACGCCGAGTTCACGGGCGCCTCCGGCGCCTCCATCGCGCGCAGCACCATCGTCTGCCCGGCACCCAGCCGCGGATGCAGCACGGACGGGGCCCAGCGCACCCGCCACTGCCCGTCCTCCTGGACGCTGGTGAGGGTCCCCCGGTAGTCCCAGGTGCGGCTGGCGCGTCCCTGCTCCGCGGGAAGGTCCCACACGTACTCGTACTCGACCTCGCTCGTGGCGCCGGTGGTGCGCACCTGCCCCACCTTGAACTGCACGCCCCGCGCCTGCAGGCCGCCGAAGGCGGCCTCCAACGCCTTCTTCGCCTCGTCGGGCGTCGTGGTGAGGGAGGCGGCACCGTCGAAGTCCTTGTCCGCGAGGGCGGCTCCGAAGCGCACGGCCACCGGGCCCGGCCCGTTCCGGTCGGCCGCGGTGCACGCGCCGGTGGCGACCAGCGCCACGAGGGCGAGGATCGCCACTGCGCGGCTCATCGGCTTGTTCACCCGCCCAGGTTAGGACGGTCCGGCGACGGGTTCGGGTTGCCGCGCGGGGGTGTGACCGGTGAGGCGCAGGTGACGACAACCGCGCACGTACGCTGGGGCGCCCCCATCGAACTGACTCGTGAGTAAGATCGCGCCATGACCTCTCCTCAGAGCCGCCGCGCCGTGATCGTCTCCGGCGCCCGCACCCCCTTCGTCCGCGCCTTCGGCGACTTCGTCCAGCTCGACACCATCGCACTCGCCGACGCCGCCGTCCGCGGCCTCCTGGACCGGGTGCCCACGGTCGCCGACAGGATCGAGGCCATCGTGTGGGGTGGCGTGATCCTGCCCGCCGGCGCACCGAACATCGCCCGCGAGGTGGCGCTCGACCTGGGCCTCGGCCACGAGGTGGAGGGGCACACCGTGACCCGGGCGTGCGCATCCGGCCTGCAGGCGATCACCACCGCCGCCGCCGCGATCGAGCGCGGCGAGTACGACGTGATGATCGCCGGCGGCTCCGACTCGGTCTCCAACGCCTCGGTGAACCTGCCCGCCAAGCTGGTCCAGGCGGCCGCCCCGATCGCCCTCGGCAAGCCCTCGCTGCGCGCGTACGTCGACGCCGCGGTGGGCCTGGCGCCGTTCACCGGGCTGCTGCCGAGCCGCCCGAAGATCTCCGAGCGCACCACCGGCGAGGTGATGGGCGAATCCGCCGAGAAGATGGCGAAGATCCACGGCATCACCCGGGAGGCGCAGGACGCGTTCGCCGCCCGCTCGCACGCCCGCGCCGCGGCGGCGATCGCCTCGGGCCGGTTCGACGACGAGGTGGTGCCCGTGACCACGCCCGACGGCCGGACGGTGACCCGCGACGGACTGGTCCGCGCGAACACGAGCACGGAGAAGCTGGCCGCCCTGAAGCCCGTCTTCGAGGAGGACGGCACCGTGACCGCGGGCAATGCGAGCCCGCTCACCGACGGCGCCGCAGCCGTCCTCGTGATGAGTGAGGAGAAGGCGCGGGAGCTGGGGCTCACCCCGCTCGCGGCGATCCGCTCGTGGAGCTACGTCAGCGTCGACCCGGCGGACGAGGTCCTCATCGGCCCCGCGATCTCCATGCCCCGCGCCTTGGAGAAGGCGGGCCTGAAGCTCGAGGACGCCGACTTCGTGGACATCCACGAGGCGTTCGCCGCCCAGACCCTGTCGGTCCTCGACGCCCTCGCGAGCGACCGGTGGGCCGCGGACCGCCTCGGCCGCGACACCGCCGTCGGAGAGATCGATCCCGAGAGGCTCAACGTGCACGGCGGTTCCGTCTCGATCGGCCATCCCTTCGGCGCCACCGGAGCCCGGATGGTCACCACGATGGCGAACGAGCTGGCGCGCACCGGCAAGGACGTCGCGCTGCTGGGCATCTGCGCGGCCGGCGGCCACGGCGCCAGCGTGGTGCTCGAACGCGTTCGGTGACACGACCGGCCCGGCCCTCGTGACCGGCGGGCTCAGGTGACCGAGAGGCCACCGTCGACGCAGAGGTTCTGCCCCGTCACGAAACCCGAGCCGGGCCCGGCCAGGAACACCGCCGCGGCCGCGAAGTCCGACGGTGCGCCGAGCGTTCCCGTGTGGGCTCGGGCCCGGAAGTATTCGGCGCGTTCGGGATCCGCGAGTACCGCGGTGGTCATGGGCGTCGCGACGAGCCCCGGCGTGATCGAGTTCGCGGTGACGCCGGACGGTGCCCACGCCTCGGACTGGGACCGGGTGAGCCCCGCGATGCCGGCCTTAGCGACGCCGTAGACCCCGCTGTTGCCGAACGCGCGGTGCGCCTGGGTGGACGCGACGTTGATGATGCGTCCCCAGCCGCGTTCGGCCATCGGCGGGCCGTAGTGCTGGCCCAGCTGGAACGGGGCGTCGAGGTTCACGGTGAGGATCGCGCGGTAGAGCGCGTCGTCGATGTCGCCGAGGGGCGGGCGCGGGTTGGTCCCCGCGCAGTTGACCAGGATGTCGACGGTGCCTCCGGCCCCCGCCAGGCGCGCGTCGACCTGCTCGATCAGCGCGGCCGCGCCGTGGGCGAGGTCGGCGCTGATCCCGTCCGGTCCGAGCCGGTCGCGGTCGCGACCCGCCCGCAGGACCCGGGCGCCGGCG
This sequence comes from Tsukamurella paurometabola, assembly GCA_040391845.1. Lineage (GTDB taxonomy): Bacteria > Actinomycetota > Actinomycetes > Mycobacteriales > Mycobacteriaceae > Tsukamurella > Tsukamurella paurometabola_B. The sequence continues at coordinate 12,964 of JBEBXD010000045.1, forward strand.
GCGCTCAACGCCTCCGCGATCGCCTCCCCGATACCGGAACTGGCGCCGGTGACCAGCGCCGTGCGCCCGGTGAGGTCGAACAATGCCGAAGTCTCCCGATTCATGCCGTCACCCTACGGAACCGATCCAGCAGCCGGTGCGTCCAATAGGTAAGGGAAACACGACGATCGGGGGACCATCATGGGATACGACGCGACTTTCGAGGGTGAGTTCAAGGTGGTACCGCTGCTCTCCGCCGCGGAACGCAAACGTCTCATGGCGTTCTCGAAAGAACGCCACGAGGATCCGTCCATGCCCGGGTACTGGTGCAATTGGGTGCCGAACAAGAAGGGCACAGCGCTCAGGTGGAACGGCAGCGAGAAGTTCTATCACTCCGCCGCCTGGTTGCAGTACCTCATTACTGAATTCCTCAAGCCCGCAGGACATCGAGTGAGTGGAAACGTCACCGCAACGGGGCAGGACGGCGCCGTCTCGACGATCGTGGCGACCGGCCACGATGTGCACACGCACGAGGTTCGGGGCCCGATGCCCACCGAATACGCACTCATCATCGAGCCGCGGCATCAGGAGTACGACCTCGACCGCGAGTACGACGCGGCGTTCGACCTGTCCTCCAACCAGTTCTCGCTCTTCCATCCCGACGACCCCAAGGTCTGGCCAACGGTGACCGCGTTCGCCGTCGACTATCCACATCTCGATCTCGTAGAGGTCGACGACAGCCACCTCGTCGACGAACAGCGCGGATTGACGCTGGAAGTCTGGAGTTCGGGAACCATGATCGTCCGGCTTCTCGCCTCGGTGGCCATGGCCGGCCCCGATCGGGCGTTCACCGAGGCGATCGACTTCGCGGCCTCCGTCGCCGCACTTCTCAATTGGACCGTGTACGACCCCGCCCAGCGGATCGCATTGCGGCCGACGGAACGATTCCGCGCGCGGGCGATCTCAATCATCGAGGGGTACCTCTACGAAGAGGCGATGTTCCCGCGCCATTCGGTTGTGTGATCGCGGCCAGCGAGAGGCGGGCGACAATGATGCACCAATTTTTACACCTGATTCAAGTGTAGTATCATGGACATGAGTAAGCGTGTCAGCCTCATCCTCCGCGACTCGGACGAAGCCGCGATCAGCCCGTTCCTGACCGAAGGGTCGCCCGCAGCGGAGGCATTGCGCCGATGGGCATCCGCGCACGGGGTCGGCGACGTGCGATCGGAGGCATCCAGCCTCCGCGCCCTACTCCAGGCGGGAGCGGCGGCGCTCCAGGAGCAGTCCGTCGAAGACGGATACGCGCAACTCGCCGGGGAGTTCAACGCGAAGCCCAACGACGCCGCGAGGCGCGCCGCCCGCGACCGGTACGTCGCCAGACGTGAGGCCGGCCTGTGACGGCGCTGCATGGCCAGGTGTTCCGCATCGACCTCGGCCACGGTTCCAAGCCGTGGGTGATCGTGAGCAACAACGCACGCAACCGGAACCTCGATACGGTGCTCGCCGCTCGGATCACCACGACCGGGAGGAACGCACACATCCCCACGGTGGTGCCTCTGTCCCCAGCCGATCCCCTCGTCGGATTCGTTCTCGTCGACGACATCGTGCAGCTCTACCACGACGAGCTGACAGACGACGTGGGTGCGCTGTCGCCGCGCACGATGCACAGGATCAGTACCGCGCTGCGCATCGCTCTGCCGTAACTCAGCTGAGCACGGCGATCAGCCAGATCCCCACGGCCAGAAGTGCTCCGGCGAGTTCGATGAGGATCAGCAGCCCCGCGGCCTTGGTCGCCGCTACGGCACCGGTCCAGCCGGCGCGCGCGTCCCGCAACCGGATCGCCTCCGCGGCGAAGGTACCGCCGACGAAGCCGATCACCAGGCCCACCACGGGGATCAGGAAGAACAGCACGATCCCCGCGACGCCTCCCGCCGCGAGCGACCACTTCCCCACGCCGGCGCGGGTCATCGTCCTGCCGCCCACGTAGTACTTGATCACCCAGGCGATCACCATGCACGCCAGCGCCGCGGCGAACACCCACCATGCGGACCCGCCCGTGAACACCGCCCAGATCAGGATGCCGATCGCCACGAGCGATGTCCCGGGCAGCAGCGGCACCACGATCCCCAGCAGGCCGATCACCATCAGCGCGACGACCGCCACGTACCCCCATGCGTTCATGACGCCTAGGAAAGCAGAACCGTGGCGAACGTCGCCACCTGATGGAACCCGATCCGCTCGTACGCGCGGCGAGCGGCGGTGTTGAAGCTGTTGACGTACAGGCTGGGGAGCCGCCCGGAGCGGCGCACGGCCTCCGCGACCGCGGCGGTGCCGGCGCCGCCGAGGCCCTGCCCGCGCAGGTCCGGCCGCACCCACACGCCCTGGATCTGCCCGACGGTCCGCGAGACGGCCCCGACCTCCGCCTTGAACGCGACCTCGGCACCGTCGAACAGGACGTACGCGCGCCCCCCGAGGATGGTGTTGGCCACCCGGCGCCGGTAGGCGCGTCCGCCGTCCGCGCCGCGCGGGTCGATGCCGACCTCCGCGGTGAACATGGCGATCGACGCGTCCAGGTAGCGGTCGATCTCGGCCAGGCGGGCGGGCCGGACCCCGCTGTGCGCGAACCGGGACGGCTCCCGCATCGTCATCAGCGGCTGGTCGGGCCGGATCTCCCGGGCGGGGCCCCACGCGCTCTCGAGGTCCTCCCACAGCGGCAGCACCAGTTCGGACCTGCCGACGACGGAGGCGGCGACGCGGCGGCTGCGCCCCGCCCGCCCCGCGAAGTAGCGCATGTCGTCATCGTCGCCGCGCAGCGGCATGAGGTTGGCGCCGGAGAAGCACAGGGAGCCCCCGGTGTCGCGGTGCGTCCACAGTTCGCCGCCGAGGCGGCCCGGTTCGATGCCGCCCTCCTGCACGCGGCCGGCCACCATGCACGAGGCCACGGGATCGGCGTCGAGGACGGCCAGCACCGCGGGCAGGTCCCGCGGCGGGACCGGCCTTTCGTGCAACATCCTCAGCACCGGCGGCTCCTCACCACACGCGACCCGGACGCAGCGCGCCGGGCCACCACCTCACGACACCGTGACGACCGGTGTTCCGCTCCCACTATCCCCCGACTCCTCCGCGATGCGCAGGGCTTCCTCGATCAGGGTCTCGACGATCTTGGATTCGGGGACGGTCTTGATGACCTCACCCTTGACGAAGATCTGGCCCTTGCCGTTGCCCGACGCCACACCGAGGTCGGCCTCGCGGGCCTCGCCCGGGCCGTTCACGACGCAGCCCATGACGGCGACGCGCAGCGGGACCTCCATCCCCTCGAGGCCGGCGGTCACCTCGTTGGCGAGGGTGTACACGTCCACCTGGGCGCGCCCGCACGACGGGCAGGAGACGATCTCCAGCTTGCGGGGCCGCAGGTTCAGCGACTGCAGGATGGCGTCGCCCACCTTGATCTCCTCGGCGGGCGGCGCGGACAGCGAGACGCGGATGGTGTCGCCGATGCCCTCGGCCAGCAGCGCGCCGAACGCGACGGAACTCTTGATGGTTCCCTGAAACGCGGGGCCGGCCTCGGTGACGCCGAGGTGCAGCGGGTAATCGCATTGCGCCGCCAGCTGACGGTAGGCCTCCACCATGATCACCGGGTCGTTGTGCTTGACGGAGATCTTGATGTCGCCGAAGCCGTGCTCCTCGAACAGGCTCGCCTCCCACAGCGCCGATTCGACGAGCGCCTCCGGGGTGGCCTTGCCGTACTTCTCCATCAGCCGCTTGTCGAGCGACCCGGCGTTGACGCCGATGCGGATGGGGATGCCCGCGGCGCCGGCCGCCTTCGCGACTTCGGCCACGCGGCCGTCGAACTCCTTGATGTTGCCGGGGTTCACGCGCACCGCGGCGCAGCCGGCGTCGATCGCGGCGAAGATGTACTTCGGCTGGAAGTGGATATCGGCGATCACGGGGATGTTCGCCTTCTTCGCGATGATCGGCAGCGCATCGGCGTCCTCCTGCCGGGGGCACGCGACGCGCACCATGTCGCAGCCCGATGCCGTGAGCTCGGCGATCTGCTGCAGCGTGGCGTTCACGTCGTGCGTCTTGGTGGTGCACATGGACTGCACCGAGATGGGGTGATCGCTCCCGACGCCGACGCCGCCCACATTGAGCTGGCGGGTCTTGCGACGGGGTGCGAGTGTCGGGGCCGGGGCTGCCGGCATTCCCAAACCTACGGACATGTGCTGCTTCTCCGGTTTCAGTTGAAGAGCTTGATCGGATTGACGATGTCGGCGGTGAGCACGAGCAACATGTACCCGCCGGCGAGGGCGAGCACGACGTACGTCAGCGGCGCCAGTTTCATGTAGTCGACGGGGCCGCCCTTGCGCCCGGTGACCAGGTCGCGGAGCTTCTCGAAGATCACCACCGCCATGTGCCCGCCGTCGAACGGCGGCACCGGCAGCAGGTTGATCAGGCCGAGCATCAGGTTCAGGCCGGCGAGCAGGAGGAAGAAGACGCTCCACATGTCGCGTTCGGCGACCTCGCCGCCGATCATGGACGCGCCCAGCAGGGACTGCGGGGTGTCGAGGCTGCGCTCCTGCCCCTTGATCGCGTCGATCAGGGCGGGGATCTTCTGCGGCAGCTGCCCGATCGCGACGAGCGTCTTGTTCCCCAGGTCGAGCGTGAACGCGGCGGTGCCGCCGATCGCGGTGATCGGGTTGTAGTGGTCGACCACGCCGATGGTTCCCACGCTGACCCCGATGGTGGGGCCCGTGACCTGCATCAGGTCCTTGCCGTCGGGCGTCGTCCGCCACTTCTGGGACGTGATCGGTTCGACGGTGACGGTGCGCTCCTGCCCGTCCCGGACGATGCCGAGGGTCACGGGGCCGGTGGAGTTCTGCAGCGCGTCGATGATGGTGTCCGCGTTCACCGCGGCGCCGTTGACGGAGGCGATCTCGTCGCCCCGCTGCAGCCCGGCCTGCGCCGCCGGGCTGGGGCGGCAGGCGCCGATCGGCTGCGAGGGCTTGTCCTTCTCCGGCTTGGTGGTGGATTCGGCGACGCACCCCGTACCGGCGACCGCGGCCTTCGCGGGCGTGTTCAGGGCGGGAAGGCCGGCGGTGAGCGCGACGCCGTAGATGAGCAGCGCGCCCAGAATGAAGTTCATGCCGGGGCCGGCGAACAGCACGAACAGCCGCTTCCACGCGGCCTGCTTGTACATCGCCTTCTCCCGCTCGACGGGCGTCTTCAGCTCGTCCAGCAGCGTCATCCCGGCGATGTCGCAGAAGCCGCCCAGCGGCAGGGCCTTGACGCCGTACTCGATGCCGTCCTCGGATTTCGGCCGCCGGACCGACCACAGGGTGGGCCCGAAACCGATGAAGTAGCGCCGCACCTTCATGCCGGTGGCCTGCGCCGCCCACATGTGCCCGCACTCGTGCCACGCGATCGACGCCAGGATGCACAGCGCGAACGCGACGATACCGAGGGCGTACATCATGGTTTCCAGAATACCGGGCGGATCAGGCCAGCCCGACCAGCTGCGATGCCCGGGCCCGCGCCCAGTCCTCGGCGGCCAGGACGTCCGCGACGTCGCGCGGCTCGGCCCGCCACTGCGCACCGTCGGACACGACCTGGGCGACCGTGTCCACGATGGCGAGGAAGGAGGTGCGGCCGTCGAGGAAGGCCTGCGCCACCACCTCGTTGGCGGCGTTGAAGACGGCGGTGAGGCTGCCGCCGCGGGCGCCGGCCTCGCGGGCGACGGCGATCGCGGGGAACGCCTCGTCGTCGACGGGGGCGAAGGTCCAGGTGTGGGCCTGCGTGAAGTCGCAGGCCGCGGACGCCCCGGGCACCCGGTCGGGCCAGCCCAGCGCCAGGGCGATCGGGAGCTTCATCGACGGGGGCGACGCCTTGGCGATCGTGGCGCCGTCGACGAAGGTGACCATCGAGTGCACCACGGACTGCCGGTGCACCGTGACGTCGATGCGGTCGTACGGGACGCCGAACAGCAGGTGCGCCTCGATCACCTCGAGGGCCTTGTTCACGAGCGTCGCCGAGTTCAGCGTGATCATGGGGCCCATCGACCAGGTGGGGTGCTTACCGGCCTGCTCGGGGGTCACGTCCGAGAGCTCGGCGCGCGTACGGCCGAAGAACGGCCCGCCCGAGGCGGTCAGGATCAGTCGGTCCACCTCCGACGGTGCGCCGCCCCGCAGGCACTGCGCGATCGCGGAGTGCTCGGAGTCCACGGGCACGATCTGGCCGGGTGCCGCCCGCTTCATCACGAGGGCGCCGCCGGCGACTAGGGACTCCTTGTTGGCGAGCGCCAGCCGGGCGCCGCGCTCGAGGGTCGCGAGCGTGGGGCCGAGGCCGAGGCTGCCGACCACGCCGTTGAGCACCACGTCGGCGTCGACGGTCTCGACGAGCCGGGTCATGGCGTCGGGGCCGGTGAGGGCACGGTCCAGCAGATCCGCGTGGCCGCTGACGCGGGACGGGTCCGCGACGCCGATCCGCGCGCCGTCGACGCCGAAGTCGCGGGCCTGCCGTGCCAGGAGGTCGGCGTTGCCGCCGCCGGCGCCGAGGCCGACCACCTCGAACCTGTCGGGGTTCTCAGCGATCACCTCCAGCGCCTGAGTGCCGATGGAACCGGTGCTGCCGAGGACGAGGACGCGGGTGGTCACGGGTTCAGCCTAGGAGCCCGCGCTGTGCCGCTCCTAACAGTGCCCGCCCCCGGCGGCGACTCGACAGGGCAGGCTAGCCTTGCACGCGAAGCCGACGAAAGGGACCTGATCCGATGGCCAGCACACTCCGCGACGGCGCGGTGTTCCCGATCTGCCTCCGCGAGTTCGACGTGCTGCGGGTGTCCGACGTGACGCCGGGCATGCGGCGGATCGTGGTGGGCGGTGACGCGATCGGGCCGCACGTGCGCGACGGTGTGGAGCTTCCGCCCGTGCACAGCACCGGATTCGACGACGACATCAAGGTGCTGCTGCCCGACCTGCAGACCGGCGAGTTCCCCTTCGAAGTGCCCAGGAACACCGATCAGGGCCGCGTGAACTGGACCGAGGGCTCGTTCGAGCACGCGCGCACCTACACGGTGCGCGAGTTCGACCCCGAGGCCGGGGAGATGACGATCGACTTCGTGCTGCACGGCACGGGACTCGCCGCCACCTGGGCGCGGCGCGTCGAGGTCGGTTCCCGAGTGCTGATCGCCGGCCCCAAGCACTCCGCCGCACTCCCCCGCGACGTGGACTGGCTCCTTCTCGCGGGCGACGAGACGGCGCTGCCCGCGATCGGCCGCTGCGTGGAGATGCTGCCCCCGGGCATGAAGGCGACCGCGGTGATCGAGGTGGCCGAGCCCGCACACCACCAGGAGCTCCGGACCGAGGGCGACGTCGAGTTCATCTGGCTCTACCGCTCGGAGGCCGACGGCGCCTCGCGCATGGTGGAGGCCGTGCAGAACGCCGCGTGGCGGGGCGAGCGACCGTTCCTGTGGGTGGCGGGCGAGACCCTCGCGATCAAGCCGTTGCGGCGGTGGGCGAAGAACGAGAAGGGCCTCGACAAGAACCGCGTCGAGATCACCGGGTACTGGCGGCACCGCGAGGTCTCGACCGTCGAGGGCGACGCCGAACTGGTGGATACGAACTCGGACGAGAACATCCTGTCCGAGATCCACGAGATGACGGAACTGTTGCCGCCCTTCGCGGTCCGCGCCGCCGTCACCCTCGGCCTGTTCGGTGCCATCGACGACGGTGCGCGCTCGCCCGCGGCCATCGCGGCCGCCTGCGGCACCGACGACCGCGCCACCGGGAAGCTGCTGCGGCACCTCGCGCTCATGGGCTTCGTCACGCACGACGACGGCGGGTACGCCCTCTCTGAACGCGGCGCGCTGCTCACCGACCCCGACGAGCTCCTCACCGGCAGCCTCGACCACGCCCAGGCCCGCACCCGCCTGGACATGTCCTTCGTGCACCTCGTGGACGCGGTGCGCACCGGCGCCGCCGTGCCGTTCGAGGGCGGCGACGTCGCATCGGCCCGCGCGGCCGACGAAGGTCTGGCCGAACAGTTGCACAGCGTCGCGAGCCGGTGGGCGACCTACCGGGCGCCCGCCCTGCCCGAGGCGATCGACTTCGGCCCCGTCCGTTCGGTCGCGGTGTTCGGCGACGGCTCCGGCGTGTACGCCGACAACCTCGCCCGGCTGCTCCCCGACCTGCGGATCGCCCTCGTCGGCATGCCCAGCACCGTCGACCGGGAGATCGCGGTGATCGCCCCCGACCGGCGCGAGCGGGTGACGGCGGCGCCCGGCACCGTCTTCGCCCCGCTGCCGCAGCGCTACGACCTGATCGTGGGCATCGACGTGCTGGCGACGCTCCCCGACGCCGACGCCGAACTGCTCGTCACCACCCTGCGGGGCGGCGCCGACCGGGTGGTGTTCGTGGGGAACGTGCTCGACCCGGCCACCACCGACGATCACGAGACCGAGGACGACCTGCGCAACCTGTGCCTGTACGGCGCCGGCCTGCGCACGGCCGACGAACTGGCCGCGCTCGCCGGCGGCGGTGCGCACCGCATCGCGCCGCTCGGCTGGGGCACGTTCGTCGTGGAGTACGCCGGGTCCTGACCCCGTGCGGTTCCTCAGTCGAGGAGATCCGCGGGATCCAGCTCGACCGGGAACGGCTCCTCGACCCGCAGCCGCTCACCCGGGCCCACGGTCACGGACGTGGTGTACTCGTCGTCGACCGGCGCGGTGTGCATCGTGACCGTGCCGTCGGCGTCGACGCGCCAGTACGACGGGATTCCGGCCTCGGCGTACTTCGCCGCCTTGAGAGTGCGGTCCGTGACCCGCGTGGACGTGGACGCGATCTCCACCACGAGGGCGACGTCCTCGGACTCGCGCCACACAGCGCCCCTGGCGACGCCGGGCTTGAGCACCACGATGTCGGGGATGAAGTTGCCGCCCGGGACCCGGACCCCGATCTCGTACAGCACGCTCCACCCGTCAGGCATGGCGATTCGCAACGCCACGAAGAGGTTTCCGCTGATCCTCCGATGACCTTCCAGCGGAGGTGGCGTCATGAGCAGGCTCCCGTCCACGATCTCGTAGCGGTGCCCGTCGTCCGGCAGCACGTCCAGATCGGCCTCGCCCCAGTGGTCGGGGAACGGGGGCATCACACGCTCGACGCCGACCACGGAGGACACGGGGATCGGCCCGTACACATGCGGGAACAGTTCATCCACGCCAGGGGCGGGCGGCTCGTACCGCACGTCCAGCCCCGTCGGATCCACGGACAGCAGGACGAGCTCCTCGGCGGGCACGTCGGCGTAGAACCGCTCCCGGACGCCGCGCCACTGCTCCGCGGTGGAGCAGTGGACGAAGCCGACCTCGGCGAGTGAGGCGCCACGCGTCGAGACGGTGTATTCGCCCGCGGCGCGGGCGGCGTCCCAATCGGACGTCAGGGCCAGATGGAAGATCACCCGCGCCACGCTAGACGACAATCGCACGCCCCTCGTACGACGCAGGGTCGTAGCGGGATAGGATTGCGCCGTATCCCGGGCCCCGCCCGGTGCTCAGCCGAGGAAGCGACCGAAGGAGAAGCGAGTGGCAACCACCGACCTGGAGCGTCAGAGCACTTCGAAGGTCGACGTCGCCGACGTGCCGTCGCGCGACTGGGGCTGGAGCGGCAACGCCCCCAACGCCGCCCGGATCGCCGGCGTGCTGTTCGCGGCCCTGCTGGTGTTCATGATGCACGGGAACCACCCGGGCAAGACGGAGGACCTGTTCCTCGGCGGCTTCGCGGTGGTCATCCTCGCCGTGATCCTGATCAACTGGATCGCTTCGCGCCGCAAGAAGTGGAAGTACTGAGCTACTTCTCCTCGGCTGCACGCAAGAGAATATCGTCTGATCGGACGATATCCTCGCAATTGTTCGTGTAGCGATAATCCATGGATGCAGCCGAATCCAGCTCTTATACCGCCGCAGTGGCAGCCGCCCGCTGCACCGCGCAAGCAGAATTCACTCGCAGTCGTCGCATTGGTGAGTGGACTCCTCATCGCCCCTCTGGGCATCGTGTTTGGACACATCGCCCCCGGCCAGATCCGACGGACAGGCGAGGATGGGCGGAGCCTCGCTATCGCCGGTCTTGTACTGGGTTACGTATTCACCGGCCTCGCGGCGATCTATATTGCATTCACTCTCGTTGTGATGACTTGGTTCAGCATGACGCTGAACAGCATCACCGCCACCACGACCGAGACGCCCCTTCCCCTGCACCAGACGAAGTACGAGCGTGACGATGTGATGTACGGAACGGCTATCGGTGAGTGCCTCGCGAGTGCGGGGGACGAGAATTCAGTCGACTGGGTCCTGGTGAAGGTCCCCTGCACCGACTCACGGGCCACGTACAAGGTCACCGGTCGACAGACCAACCCCGACGACTGCGCCGCAACGGGGGCAACCACGTGGAAGCGAGTTCTCAATAATCCCGGCAAGGAGATCGCGCTCTGTATGCGATCCGCCTAGTCGCTCACTTCTCCTCGGCGGCCAGCTGACCGCAGGCCGCCGCGATCTCCTGGCCACGGGTGTCGCGCACGGTGCAGGAGACGCCCTGGGCCTGGACCCGGCGCACGAACTCGTCCTGCCGGTCCTTCGGCGACGCGTCCCACTCGCTGCCCGGCGTGGGGTTGAGCGGGATCAGGTTCACGTGCGCGAACTGCCCCAGCTTCTTCCGCAGCTTCTCCCCCAGCATGTCCGCCCGCCACGGCTGATCGTTCACGTCGCGGATCAGGGCGTACTCGATGGACACCCGGCGTCCCGTGCTGTCGGCGTAGTAGCGGGCGGCGTCGAGCACCTCGGCAACGCTCCACCGGTTGTTCACCGGCACCAGGGTGTCGCGGAGCTCGTCGTCCGGAGTGTGCAGTGAGACGGCCAGCGTCACCGAGAGCCCCTCGTCGGCCAGCCTGCGGATCGCCGGCGCCAGCCCCACGGTGCTGACGGTCACGTGCCGCTGCGAGATCCCCAGCCCCTCGGGCGCCGGCGCGGTGATCCGGCGCACCGCCTGCACCACCCGCTTGTAGTTCGCGAGCGGCTCCCCCATCCCCATGAACACGATGTTGGAGAGCCTGCCCGGGCCGCCGGCCACGTCGCCGTCGCGCATCGCCTTCGCCGCGCTGCGCACCTGGTCCACGATCTCGGCCGTCGAGAGGTTCCGGTCCAACCCGCCCTGTCCGGTGGCGCAGAACGGGCACGCCATGCCGCACCCGGCCTGGCTGGAGATGCACAGCGTCGCGCGGTCGGTGTAGCGCATGAGCACGGATTCGAGCAGCGTGCCGTCGTGCAGGCGCCACAGCGTCTTCCGGGTGGTCCCGTTGTCGGTGGCCACGTGCCGGATCGGGGTCATCAGCTCGGGCAGCAGGGCCTCGCCGACGGTGCCCCGCGCCCCCGCCGGCAGGTCGGTCATCGTGGCGGCGTCGGCCTCGAGCCGCCCGTAGTAGTGGCGCGCGAGCTGGTTGGCGCGGAACTTCGGCAGTCCGAGGTCGGCGACCGCCTGCTGCGTCTCCGCATCCGTGAGATCGGCGAGGTGGCGCGGGGGCTTACCGCGCTTGGGGGCATCGAAGACGAGGGGCAGGGAGGTGCTCATAACGCCTCCATTGTCCCACGTCCGGCAACGATCCTCCGACTCACACGGCTGGCCCTGTCGTCCAATCAGACGATAGACGCCGCGCGCCGGCGCTCTTAGGTTCAACCTCATGGCTCTGTCCATTGGCTCCCGCATGGTCGCCCCGACCCTGGTCGCGGCACTGATCATCGCAGGCTGCAGTCCTCAGAAGTCGGCACCGCCGTTGTCTGCGCCAGCGACACCGAGCGGCGATCAGATCTTTCAGCTGACACCGGATTCAGACTCGGGATCATCGCGGGTTTTGTCAGTTGACTTCCAGGCAGCGACATCGACCTTGCTCATCAAAATAAAGTTCGGCGACGGCGCCGACATCACGAACACCAACGTGGCGATAGGCTTCGCACCCGGTGATCAGCAGCCCATCACTGATGACGGCTGCGAGCGCAATACTCTTTCGAACCAAACCTTTGCTTTGGTCCTCGGCACCCATTCGCCCAATGTGGCGTGGTCCGTACCCACCACGTGTGGATCTCCCTGGACAGGTCAATCACCAACAGCAACCGGCGATATCACCCTGTCCAGCACAGCTGGATCGATCGCGGTCTTCAGCGTTCCGTACGACATGATCGGGCTGCACAAGGGTGAGACCTTCCGCGTCAGAGCAGTCGCAGGCCCCTGGCTCTCCAATTCCCAGGAGGTCGTGCCCGATGTTTTTCTCCCACGAAGCAGATCCGGTACTAGAAGTGACGGATGAATCGATGCGTTTCAATGCTCCACCCAACTGGCCCAGGCCCCCAGCGGGCTGGACTCCCCCGCCGGGGTGGACCCCAGATCCGGCGTGGGGTCCCGCCCCCACCGACTGGAGATATTGGGGTGCCCCCACTCGGCAGCCGATGATCGAAACGGCAGACCCCAACTTCGACCCGTCACGGACACACACAATGCAGGCGCCGATCGTGGCTATCATTCTCATCGGAGTCGTCATCATTACCCACGTCGCCGCCTTCCAGGCATCCTTCTGGCTGGGCGCTTCGCTCCGGTCCACACCCCACGCGATCGAGGCGGTCGCCGACATTCTCGGTGTGGTAGCTGTCGCAGTCTGGATCTTGGGCTCACGCGCATCCAGATCGCGGGCCAAATCCGCGACACTTCTTGTAATCTGCGGGCTCGTTCTGGCTACGACCTACTTGACCGGCGTTACCGGCATCGACGTGGCTGCACGGTTTGCTCGGACCAGAACAGACTTCGCAGTTGATCCCGCGGGATCGTATCCGCTCGCACATATAGCGCTTTACAGCGTGGTGTCCGCGCTCGTGTTCTTCGCATGGGGACTCGCTCGCAGGACGGGACGCACGTGGATGCTCGGGGTCCCCGCGGTCGTGCTCGGAAGTGCGGTGTGGCAGTTCCTGTTCGCGCGCGTCCTCGCGCTCGCCAGCGATGCCGTGTTCCCGAACGCGCCCCGGGCGGTCTCTTTCGCTATCGCTGAAAGCATCTGGATCACTTTGGTTGACGTCGTGTGGTGCGTCACGGTCATCGTGGTGCCGATCTGCTGTGCCGCTGCCATCAACACCGCGCCCCGTCGGGACCGGTGATACTGACTCGCTCGCGGGTCGACGCGCCGCGTCTCCCTATCGTCGCCCGCGGCGCCGTGGCAGGATGACGCCATGGCCAAGGACGAAGACCGCGTTCGCGAGAGCGAAGAGCCGACCGGGATCCCCGCACCCGACACCGGCGCCACCGATGCCGACGCATCGAACCTCCCCGCCGAGCGGGGCACCGTCGACCCCGATACCGCAACCCCGGCGTCCCCGGGCGGCACGCGCGCGGGCGGGCGGGCGTCCAAGCGCGGTGTCGATACGCGCGACGCCTACGAGCAGGTCAAGCACACCCGGTCCGCGGCGCTGTGGACCAGCCTGCTGGGCGGCGCGGTGGTGCTGCTCCTGCTGCTCGTGTTCATCGTGCAGAACCAGCAGAACACCGAGATCACCCTGATCTTCTGGAAGACGACGCTGCCGCTCGGCGTCTCGCTGCTGATCGCCGCGATCGGCGGCGCGCTCCTCGTGGGGCTCGCCGGCGCGCTGCGCATCCTGCAGCTGCGCCGCGCCGCGAAGAAGCTCCAGGACTGAACGCCGCCCCGGCTCCGGCCGGGCCGGATGTGCGGGCGCCCCGCGCTCGGTGAAACGATGGGACCCATGCGCGCATGGGTGATCTGGTCGGTGGCGACCCTCGCGTACGTGATCGGCGTCCTGCAGCGCACCTCGTTCGGGGTCTCCGGCACCGAGGCGGGCGTACGGTACGGCGCCGCGCCCGCGACGCTCTCGGCGTTCGTGGTGCTCCAGCTGGTGGTGTACGCGGGGATGCAGATCCCCGCCGGCCTGCTGCTGGACCGGTTCGGCTCGCGGCGCCTCGTGGCGACGGGGGCGCTGGTGATGGCCGCGGGCCAGATGACCCTCGCACTCACCGAATCCCTGCCCGTCGCGATCGCCGGCCGCGTCGCCGTGGGCATCGGCGACGCCCTGACGTTCGTCTCCGTGCTGCGGCTGGTGCCGGCCTGGTTCCCGGTGCGCCGGATCCCGCTGGTGACGCAGCTGACCGGCATGACGGGCCAGCTCGGCCAGATCCTCTCCGCGGTGCCGTTCCTGACCCTGCTGCACGTCTCCGGGTGGACACCCGCCTACGTGGCCGCCTCGACCCTCGGCCTGGTCGCGGCGATCTCCGTTCTGACCGTGGTGCGCGACGCCCCACCCGACCGCACCGCACCACGGATCACGGTGCGGGTCAAGGACATTCCGGCGATCCTCCGGTCGACGTGGATGCATCCCGGCACGCGGCTGGGCTTCTTCACGCACATGGGCACCATGTTCTCGGTGACCGCGTTCATGCTGATGTGGGGCGTCCCCTACCTGACGACCGCGCAGGGCCTGTCGTCGGGCACGGCAGGCGCCGTCGTGAGCTTCGGCGTGCTCGCGACGCTCGCGGCGGGGCCGGTGATCGGATTCCTCACCGGCCGGTTCCCGGTCCGCAGGTCGTGGATGGTGATCACGATCATCCTGGCCAGCGCGGCGCTGTGGACCGTGGTCCTGCTCCGCGACGAGCCCTCACCGGTGTGGCTGCTGACGCTGCTGGTGCTCGTGATCGCCGTCGGCGGCCCGAGCTCCGCGATCGGCTTCGACTACGCGCGCTCGTTCAACACCACGCGGGTGCTGGGCACCGCGCAGGGCATGGTGAACATCGGCGGGTTCCTCGCCAGCCTGGTGCTGATCCAGGCCATGGGATCGATCATGGGTTCCGGCGCCGGCCTCACCTTCGACGGGTTCCGGGCCGCGTGGCTCGCGCAGTACCCGCTGTGGGCGATCGCCCTGATCGGCGTGGTGGTGACCCGCAGGAAGGCCCGCCGCCGCGAGGGCATCACCCCGCGGCCGCTGCGCGAGGCGATGCGCGGGCTCCGGGACTGAGATCGAAGCTCAGCTGCCCATCAGGGCGGTCAGCGCCGCCCACACCACGACCGCGCTCGGCAGCAGGGAGTCGAGGCGGTCCATGATGCCGCCGTGACCGGGCAGCAGGGTGCCCATGTCCTTGATCCCCAGGTCACGCTTGACCTGCGATTCGAGCAGGTCGCCGAGCGTCGCGGTGATCACCACGACGGGCCCCAGCAGCAGGCCCCACAGCGGGTTCACGTCCAGCAGGAACTTCAGCACCAGCACCGCGCCCACCGCACCCGCCACCATCGACCCCGCGAACCCCTCCCAGGACTTCTTGGGGCTGATCGCGGGCACCATCGGATGCTTGCCGAAGAGCACCCCCGCGGCGTAGCCGCCGACGTCCGAGCACACCACCAGGATGATCAGCGCCGCGACCCGCTGCGGGCCGCGGTTGTCCGGCAGCACCAGCATCGCCCCGAACGAGGCGAACAGCGGCACCCAGGCGAGCAGGAACACGGTGGTCGAGATGTCTCGCGTGAAGGACTTCGGCTCGGCGGTGTTGCGATGCCCGAGCAGCCGCCAGATCATCGAGACCAGCACGGTCGCGACGAACGCCGCGAGTACGCCCTCGGGGCCCAGCGGCCAGCTCAGCCAGATGATCGCCTGGCCGCCGAGCAGCATCGGCCACAGCTCCAGGTTCGTGCCCGCGGCGCGGAACCGCTTGACCACCTCCCAGGTGGCCACCGCCATCGCCGCGGCCACCAGCGGCACCCACAGCAGCGGTGCGAAGTACAGGATGGCCACGATCAGAGCGCCGAGGCTCACGCCGACGGCGATGGCCGCCGGCAGGTTGCGTCCGGCGCTGATCTTCCGCTTCCCGGGCGCCGACGGTGCCTCCGGGGCGAACTCGGAGCCCACCGACTCGGGGGTTTCCGGCACGGCTAGACCTCCATCAGATCGGCTTCCTTGCGCGCCACGAGCTCCTCGACCTGGCTGACGTACTTCGCCGTCGTCTTGTCGAGTTCCTTCTCGGCGCGGGCCACGTCGTCCTCGCCGGCATCGCCGTCCTTGACGATCTTGGCCAGCTGGTCGTTGGCCTTGCGGCGCACGTTGCGGATGGACACCTTCGCGTCCTCGCCCTTGCTCTTGACCTGCTTGACCAGGTCCTTACGGCGGTCCTCCGTGAGCTGCGGGATGCCCACGCGGATCAGCTGCCCGTCGTTGGTGGGGTTCACGCCCAGGTCGGAGTTGCGGATCGCCGTCTCGATGTTGCCCAGCTGGTTCGCCTCGTAGGGCTTGATCACCACGAGCCGCGCCTCGGGCGTGGTGATGGAACTGATCTGGGTGATCGGGGTCGGCGCGCCGTAGTAGTCCACGACCACCTTGGAGAACATGGCGGGGTTCGCGCGGCCGGTGCGGATCGACTGGAAGTCCTCCCGGGCCACCGAGACGGCCTTCTCCATCTTCTCCTCGGCGTCGAAGAGCGTTTCGTCGATCACTTGGGTCACACGTCCTTTGGTTGCGAAGTGGGTGGGTGGGATCCGGCCGTCAGGGCCGGACCAGGGTGCCGATCTTCTCGCCCGCGACGGCGCGGGCGATGTTGCCCTCCTCCAGGAGATTGAACACCAGCATCGGCATCTTGTTGTCCATGCACAGGCTGAAGGCGGTCGCGTCGGCCACCTTGAGGCCGCGCTCGAGGGCCTCGCGGTGGGTGATCTCGCTGAACAGTTCCGCATCGGGGTTGGTGCGGGGGTCGCTGTCGTACACGCCGTCGACGGCCTTGGCCATCAGCACGACCTCCGCGCCGATCTCCAGGGCGCGCTGCGCGGCCGTGGTGTCGGTGGAGAAGTAGGGCATGCCCATGCCGGCGCCGAAGATCACCACGCGCCCCTTCTCCAGGTGACGCTTCGCGCGCAGGGGGATGTAGGGCTCCGCGACCTGCCCCATCGTGATGGCGGTCTGCACGCGGGTGTCCACGCCCTCCTTCTGCAGGAAGTCCTGCAGCGCGAGGCAGTTCATCACGGTGCCGAGCATGCCCATGTAGTCCGAGCGGGCGCGGTCCATGCCGCGGTTCTGCAGCTCGGCGCCGCGGAAGAAGTTGCCGCCGCCGATGACCACCGCGATCTCGTGGCCGCTGCGGGCGACCTCGGCGATCTGCTGCGCAACGGTGCTCACCACATCCGGATCGAGCCCCACGTCGCCGCCGCCGAACATCTCGCCGCCCAGCTTGAGCAGGACGCGCTTGTACCCGTGCCGCGCCTGCTTCTCCGTGTCCTGATCCGTCTGCTGTTCCTGGGCCGTGTCCGTCACGCCGACCATCCTATGCGGGCGGTGCTGTTCCCCGGAGCCGGTCCTCGATCAGGTTCCCCAGCGCCCGCTGTCCGGCGACCGTGGGGTGCAGTCCGTTGGCGTCCGGCTCCTGCGCCGTGAGCTTGATCCCGCTCAGCCGCACGTACGGATCCCGGTCGCACGCGGTGCGGTTCATGGGGGGCTGCACGTACATCACCCGACGGTCCGCGGCGACCTCGCGGATCAGCCTGTCCACGCCGCGGTACCAGGTGCGCCAGTGCTCCACGTTCTCCTCCGGTATCCCCGCCCGGGCCAGGCAGGCGCGGTCGAGCGGACCGTCGAGCGGGAAGATCGGGAGGTATCCGACGAGGACGATCCGTACGTCGGGCGCGGCGGCGCGGGCCACGGCGTCGACGGTGGCGATGTACTGCGCCCGCACGAAGGTCCACCCCGGCGAGCCGGGCGGGTCCGCGGCCGCGACGGCGGCGCACCGGTCGTCCGGCGCGCCCAGGCAGTGCACCACGATGTTCCCGAAGCCCAGGGAGTTCGCGCCCACCAGGATCGTCACCAGCCGCGTGTAGGGCCCCACCCCGTACAGCTGGGGCGAGGTGTTCGGCTTCGGGGACGGCTGGGTGAGGTCGTCGAGGGTGGCGCCGGAGCAGGCCCGGTCGGTGAACGAGTAGGGCTGCAGGCGCTGCGCGAGGACGTGGCCGAGGTCGTCGGCGTTGCGGGCGCACAGGTCCATCGCCTGCATGCCGCGGTGCGATCCGGACGCGGCGTAACTATCGCCCAGAGAGATGTACTGCGCGCCGCCGGGAAGATCGGGGATGTAGCTGACGCCGTTGCTCTGGTAGTGCACGTATCCCCGGCTGCCGCCGATCAGCGTCGACGCACCGGCGGCGAGCACGAGGCACGCCACGAGGGTCAGTGCGATCGCACGCCGGGTCCAGGACACTCCGACGACACTACCCTCGGGGGCTCCGCCCCCGAGCACCCCCGATCCTTCCTCACAGAGGCGCGAACTCGCTCCTGCGCCGCGCGAGGTAGCCCGACGGCGAGTACCCGACGAAGGCCCGCACCTCCCGGCTGAAGTGCGCCTGATCGGCGTACCCGGCCCGTGCGGCGACGTCGGCGGCGGGGACGCCCGCCTCGAGGGCGCGCCGCGCACCGTCGAACCGCATGAGCCGCGCGGCCTGCTTGATCCCCATGCCGAACTCGGCGGTGAACCGCATGGCCAGGTACCGGGCCGACCATCCGGACCGCTCGGTCAGCTCGGCGACGGTGACGTTCCCCCTGCGGGCCGCGAGGTACGACCAGGCGGCCGCGGCGTCGGCCTGGACCTCGCGGCCCGACGCCGCGTCACCGGGCAGGACCCCCGACGCCAACCCCGACAGGCCGGAGGACAGTGCGGCCGCCCCGCGGCCCCGCCCGCCCCGCCGCCGCTTACCGGGCCAGGCCGCCCGCCGCGCCGGCCTCGGGGCGGGCGTCCGGTGCCGCCGCCACGCGGCCCTGGAGCTCCGCGGCGAGAGCGGGTTGCAGGGCGTCGAGCTCGACGGCCTCTCCCCCGAGTTCGGCCGCGGGGGCGCCGGTGAGGGCGCGGACCAGGCTCGGCGTCATGTCCACCTGGACGCCGCGCTGGAGCCCGTCGTGGTGCACCAGGTACGGCGACGGGTGCATGCCGGAGATGCACAGCCGGAAGGTGGTGCGGCCGGGCAGGCCCGGCCCCGTCAGGTCCAGTCCGTGCCCGAGGTCGATGATCAGCGTGAGCGACGACGACGGGACGGCCAGATGCGTGCCCGGGGCGGCGCCGCTGATGTCGTAGGCGACGGGCCTCACCCCGCGTAGGTACCGAAGCTCCACCTGTTGCCCTCCGGATCGGCGACCGAGAATCCCCTGGACCCATAGTCCTCCTCGCGCATCTCCCGCACCAGGTGGGCGCCGAGCTCCTGCGCGCGGGCGTACACGGCGTCGGGGTCGGTGACGACCACGTAGATGTTGCCGCTGCCGCGCGGCGTGGAGAAGGTGGCGTCCTGTTTGCAGGTGGAGTGGATCATGACGCGGCCGCCGTCCGGCCAGAGCATCTCGGAGTGGATCACCTCGCCGTCGCCGTCGCCCTCGACGAGGATCCCCTCCTCGAAGCCGATCCCGCGCAGCCATGCCCGCGCGGCGAGTGCGTCGTCGTAGGTGAGCCCGGGCCAGATGTTCGTGTCTTTGCGTGTGGTGTTCATGCCACCAGACTGGCAGCCGGCGGCACCGTCGGGCTTGAAGATTTCCGCACGGACCCGGAAACGACTCGGGCCGGACAGTCGCGATGACTGTCCGGCCCGGGTGCGAAGCGCGGAGGGTTACTCCTGGCCGACCTCGAAGCGGGTGAAGGCGAGCACCTTGACGCCGGCCTCGTCGAGGACCTGCTGGACGGACTTCTTGCTGTCCGTCACCGACGGCTGATCGGGAAGGACGGTGTCCTTGTAGTACGCGATCGTCTTGCCCTCGATGATCTTCGGCAGCGCCTGCTCCGGCTTGCCCTCGGCGCGCGCGGTCTCCTCGGCGATGCGACGCTCGTTCTCGATGACGTCGGCCGGAACCTCGTCCCGGCTGGCGTACTTCGCCTTGAGCGCGGCCACCTGCATGCCGGCGCCGCGCGCGGCCTCGGCCGCCTCGGCACCCTCGCCGCTGTAGCTGACCAGCACGCCCACGGCGGGCGGCAGGTCCGAGCTGCGCTTGTGCAGGTACACGGCCACGGGGCCGTCGTAGCGGGCGACGCGGCGCAGCTCGAGCTTCTCGCCGAGCTTGGCCGATGCGGCCTCGACGCGGGCGCCCACGGTCTCGCCCTCGAGGGGCAGCGCGAGCACGGCCTCGACGGTCGCGGCGTCCGACGCGGCGGCGGCCGCGACGATCGCATCGGCCAGCTCCTTGAACTCCGCGTTCTTCGCGACGAAGTCGGTCTCGGAGTTGAGCTCGATCAGCACGCCGTCCTTGGCGGCCACGAGGCCCTCGGCGGTGGAACGACCGGCGCGCTTGCCGACGTCCTTCGCGCCCTTGATGCGCAGCACCTCGACGGCCTTGTCGAAATCGCCGTCGGTCTCGGTGAGCGCGTTCTTGCAGTCCATCATCCCCGACCCGGTGAGGTCGCGGAGACGCTTGACGTCAGCGGCAGTGTAGTTCGCCATGTGTTGCGGCTCCTTGCAGTAGAAGGGAATTCGGCCCGTCGGCCCGGATCAGGCCTCGGGGGTCGCGGCAGGCGCCTCGGTCGCGGCGGCCTCGGCGGGAGCCTCGGTCGCGGTCGCCTCGGCGGCGGGGGTCGCGACGGTGGCGGACTCCAGCAGCTCCTGCTCCCACTCGGCGAGGGGCTCGCCGGCGCCGGCCTCGGGCTTGGCGTCGCCACCGGCGGCACCGGCGCGGGCCTGCACGCCCTCGGCCACGGCCGAAGCCACGACCTTGGTCAGCAGGGCAGCGGAGCGGATCGCGTCGTCGTTGCCCGGGATCGGGTAGTCGACGAGGTCGGGATCGCAGTTGGTGTCGAGGATCGCGATGACCGGGATGCCCAGCTTGCGGGCCTCGCCCACGGCGATGTGCTCCTTGTTGGTGTCCACGACCCAGACGGCCGAGGGGACCTTGGCCATGTCGCGGATGCCGCCGAGGGTACGAGCGAGCTTGTTCTTCTCACGCGTGAGCATGAGGATTTCCTTCTTGGTGCGCCCCTCGAAGCCACCGGTCTGCTCCATGGTCTCCAGCTCCTTCATGCGCTGAAGACGCTTGTGGACCGTCTGGAAGTTGGTGAGCATGCCGCCCAGCCAGCGCTGGTTCACGTACGGCATGCCGACGCGGGTCGCCTCCTCGGCGATGGACTCCTGGGCCTGCTTCTTGGTGCCGACGAAGAGGACGGTGCCACCGTGGGCGACGGTCTCCTTGACGAACTCGTAGGCCTTGTCGATGT
>JBEBXD010000046.1:0-34044 GCA_040391845.1 Tsukamurella paurometabola
GCCCGTGCGGGACCCGCGGGCGCCGCCCGCAGCGAGCGGGGCGGCCACCAACCGGGAGGCACCGAGCCCGGGGAGGCCGGGGTCGCCGCGGGCCACGCCCGGCCCGCCCACGTACAGCTCGCCCACCACGCCGGGCGGCACGCGCCGCAGGCCGGCGTCGAGAACGTAGGCGCGGGAGCCCGGCACGGGCCGGCCGATGGTGACGTCCGCGGCGTCCGGGGCGAGCGCCCCGAGGGTCGCGGCGACGGTGATCTCGGTGGGCCCGTAGGCGTTGAGCATCCGCCGGCCGGGCGCCCAGGCGCGCACCAGCGCGGGCGTCACGGCCTCGGCGCCCACGGTGAGCGACTCGAGGCAGCCCATCCGGCCGGGGGTGATCGACGCGAGCACCGACGGGGTGATCAGGGCGTGTGTGACGCCGTGCTCCTCGACGAAGTCCGCGAGATCGTCGCTGACCCGCGATTGCGCGGAGACGCGCATCGTGGCGCCGGTCGCCAGCGCGCTGAGCAGGTCCCAGAAGGAGATGTCGAAGCCCACGGAGAAGTTCGACAGCACCCGGGAGCCGGGGCCGGCGCCGGTCTCGGCGATGATCGCCGCCGCGAGGTCCACGGCGCCGGAGTGCGCCACCACAACGCCCTTGGGGGTGCCGGTGGTGCCGGAGGTGTAGATGACGTAGGCGGCGTCGTCGGGCCGGAGCACGCCGCCGCGGTCGGCGTCGGTGATCGGAGAGTCGTCGACCCCGCTCAGGTCCGGGAACGAGGCGGCGTCGATCACCAGCCGCGGGTCGGCGTCGCGCAGCAGGAACCGGATCCGCTCCGCCGGGTACGCCGGGTCGATCGGCAGGTAGGCGGCGCCGGCCCGCATCACGGCGAGCTCCACCGTGATCAGGTGCGCCGAGCGGGGCAGCTTCACCGCCACCACGTCGCCACGGCGCACGCGCCTGCTCAGCAGGAACCGCGCCCACCGGTTGGCCTGCCGGTCGAGGTCCGCATAGGTCAGGGACTGCTCGTCGTCGACCACGGCGAGGGCGTCGGGGGTGGCGTGGATCCACTCGTCCACCAGCTCGGGGACCGTGGCGCGGCGCTGCGGGCCGGACGGTGCGCCCCACCCGGCGAGGCGCTCGGGTTCCGCCGGGAGCAGCACGTCGAGGGCGCCGACCCGCACGTGCGCGTCGGCGGCGACCTGCTCGAGCAGGGTGCGCCAGCGGGCCACCAGGCTCTCGACGGTGGCGCGGTCGAACACGTCGGTGCGGTACTCCACCGCGCCGGTGAGGCCGTCCGCCGATTCGGTGACGCTGAACAGCAGGTCGGCGCGGGAGGTGCCGGCTGCCGTGGCGACCACCCGCGCGCCCAGCATGTCGCGCAGGTCGCTCCACCCCGGGTCCTCGTTCCAGCCGAGGATCACCTGGAACACGGGATGGCGGTCGGCGGAGCCGCGCGGCTGCATCGCCACGATCTCGCCGAACGGCACGTCCTGGTTGGCGTAGGCGTCGAGCACCGTGGAGCGGGTGCTGCGCAGGTAGGCGCCGAACTCGGCGGACCAGTCCACCGTGGTGCGCAGCGGCAGCAGGTTCACGAACATTCCGACCACGTCGTCGCACGCCGCGGGGCGGCCGGACGCGGCGGTGCCGATCACCACGTCGTCTCCGGCGCCGAGCTTGGACAGCAGCGCGGCGAGCGCCGCGTAGTGGACCATGAACAGGCTCGCGCCGTGCTCGCGCGCGAGGGCGCGCAGCGGACGGGTGAGGGCGGCGGGCCACGCGAATTCGACGGCGCCGCCGGCGAACCCGTTCTCCGCGGGGTACGGGCGATCGATGGGGAGCGCGATCTCGGCGGGTGCGCCGTCGAGCGCGGTGCGCCAGTAGTCGCGCTGGGCCGCCACCGGGCCGTCGGGTTCGGCGAGGCGCGCCACCTGCCAGGCCGCGAAATCGGTGTACTCGACGCCGGGTTCGGGGGCGGCGAGGTCCGGGGCGACGCCGGAGCGGCGGGCGACGTACGCGGCCACCAGGTCCCGCAGCAGCGGGCCCACCGAGCCGCCGTCGCCGGCGGTGTGGTGCAGCACCAGCACGAGGCGCTGCGGCAGCGCCGGATCGGGGTCCTCGAGCAGCCAGCCGCGGAACGGCGCCTCGTCGGCGAGATCGAAGGCGTACCGGGCGGATTCGAGTGCGGCCGCGTCGTACTCGGAGGTGGGCACGGTGCGTCGCTGCAGCAGCCGGGAGGTGTCGGCGGGCACGGTGAGGTCCTGCAGCACCGCGTCGCCGCGCACCCGGAGCACCGTGCGCAGGGCGCGGTGCCGCCGCACCAGGTCCTCGATCGCGCGCGCCATCGCGCCGGCGTCGATCGGCTCGTCGAAGTCCAGCACCAGCGGCATGTTGTAGACGGGCGAGGGCCCGCCCAGCTGGAAGTCGCGGAACAGGCCGGCCTGTGCGTGGGAGGCCGGCGCCTCGTCGACCTCGCCGAGCACGGTGATGGCGGGGCCCGACGGGCGCGGCGGCTCGGGGGCGGCCCCGCCGCGCTCTCCCGGCGCGGCGGCGCGTTCCGGTGCTGCGGGGGTGGCGGGCGCGGCGACGAGCAGCGCGGCCATGCCGCGGGGCGTGGGGTTGTCGAAGACCTCGATCACGGGCAGCTGGACGCCGCGGAGCTCGGCCAGCCGGTCGGTCACGCGGACGGCGATGAGCGAGGTGCCGCCCAGGTCGAACAGCGAGTCATCGGCGCCCACCGCGGGCACCCCGAGGATCGCGGCGAGCTCCTTGGCGACCAGCGCGATATCGTCCTCGGTCGGTGCAGCGGACGGGGTTCCAGTCGCGGATGCGGCCCCGCCGCCGGACTCGGTCTCCGCCGCGGGGGCGGGCGCGCAGAGCGGGCCGACGGGGGCGTCGGCGTCGGCGAGCAGCGCGGCGATCGCGTCCCGCCACTCCGCCACGAGGGCCTCGACCCGGGCGGCGTCGAAGGTGCCCTCCCTGCCCCGGACGTCGAGGACGATCGCGCCGTCCGCGGCGAGGGCGGCGAACGCCAGGTGCCGGACCGGTCCGGCGCTGATCACCTCGGTGCCGGCGGCGACGCCGGCGAAGTCCTCCGGCGTGGGCTGCAGGTAGCTCAGGACCACGCCGCCGGGGCCGTGCTCCTCGTCGAGGGGCCTACTGCGCTGGTGCAGGAACGCGGTGCGGAACGCCGCGTCCGCCGCGCGCAGGCACTCCCGCACGGCGGTCGCCGGGCGCAGGTCCACGGCCACGGGCACCGCGGTCGCGGCGGCACCGTCGGTGTCCAGTCCGGTCTCGTCGATGCGCCCGGAGACGGGCAGGTCCACCCGCACGAGTTCGGAGCCGGTGCGCCGGGCGGCCACGATCGCGGCGGCCACGATGAGCACGGCGATGCCGCGCACGCCCATCGCGCGTGCGCCGGTGTCCAGACCGCGGACCTGCTCCTCGGGCAGGGCGAGCAGGGGTGCGCGCACCTGGCCGGCCTTCTCGCCCGACGGTGCGCCGCCGCCCAGGACCGTGGGGGCCGGGACGTTCGCGGCGCGCCAGAACGCGGCGTCCTCGGCGCGGTCGCGCGAGGCGAGGTAGCTGGATTCGGCGTCGAGCAGGGCCTGCAGCGGGCGGATCGGGTCGGCGGGCAGGGGGCGGCCCGCGACGAGGGCGGAGTAGGCGCCGGCGATCGCGGTGCGCACCCGGGAGGCGGTGTAGCCGTCGGCGACGGCGGGGTCGCACTCGAGCAGTAGCCGCACCCGGCGGTCCGAGGTGCGAACGGTGGCGAGCCGCACCCCGGGCGCGCTCGGCGGGGAGCTCAGTCGCTCCGTGGCGAAGCGCCGCGCCGCGGCCTCCGGGTCCTTCGCGGTCCGCAGGTCCACCTCCTCCACTGCGACGATGCGGGCCTCCGGATGCTGGGTCCGCGTGCGTTCGTCGATCCGCACCAGGAGGGGCTCGGCGGCGGATACCACGTGCGCGGCGGCCCTGCGCAGCAGGGCGTCGTCGATCTCGCCGTCGAGCACGACGTACTCGCTGATCGGCCGGCTCGGGCCGGCGGCACGGCCCGGCCGGCCGGCGACGACGTACTCCTGCGCACGGGTCAGCGCGACCCCCGCGCGGGCGGCGCGGCGGACCTTGAATCGTTTCGCCATGTCTTCCCCTCAATCAGGTTTGCGATCGCAACCTTATCGAAAGGGGTCAAGCGACGCTCCCGCTATCCAGCAGTCGCCACCGTCCGTCGGAGAAACGCCAGGTCTCGAAGGTTCCGTCCGGCCGCACCCGGTGGTAGACGTCCGCCACCCCGTCCGCGTCCAGATCGGTGAAGACAGCGGTTCCCCGGGTGTCTGTGAGCGTGCCCGTATCCACCAGGCCGTCCCCGTCGGTGTCGAGGGCGTGCACGTCGAACCAGCCGTCGTCGGTGTGCACCCAGAGGCCGCCCGGGTGGGGCTCCGCGGCGGGCACCGCACCGTCGAACAGGTCCGTGCCGAAGACGTCCGCGTCCGGTGCCCCGAACAACCCGAAATCAGGGTCCATACTCATTGGACGCACCAGCCTCCCGTTCGGTTCCCGGCCCGCGCGCCAGCCGCAGCGCTGCGTCCGCCTCGGCGGCCACCAGGGCGGCCGCCAGCTCGAACTCCACCCGCTGCCGGAAGCCCGCGCACGCCGCGTCCGCCCGGTTCCGGCGGTCCGCGCGGGCCGTGGCCCGGCGGCGCGCCCGCAGCAGCCAGAGCGCCGCCGCCAGCCCCACCGCGAGGCTGATCGGCAGCGCCAGCCAGCGCAGGACGCCCAACGCCTCCAGCGGGGCCGCCACGGCGCGGCCGATCCCCAGGCCCGCGGAGGCGCCCAGGACCAGCACCGCGACGTCCTCGGGCCGGCGCCGGCGCGGCGGCTCCTCCGGCGAGTCCGGGCGGGGCAGCTCGGGCACCGCCGGTTCGGGGGCGTCCGGCCAGCCGGCGAAGGTGCCGCGGTAGGCCGCGCGCAGCCGGTGGTGCAGCGCGCGCTCGAGGTCCTCGACGACCGCGGTGAGCCGACCGCGCACGTCGTCGCCCTCCTGCTCCTCCTCGGGCCGGCGGAATCCCTCGGCGGAGGCGGCGAGCAGCGTCGCCCTGATCCGCGCGACGGTCGAGCGCAGGTAGGCGGAGCGGTCCGCGCGTTCGAGGGCCGGGCTCGGGGGCGGCTCGGGCGCGGACCCTCCCCCGGTAGCGCCGGGCGCGGCGGGGCCGGGTGCGGGAGGCGGGGCGGCGAGCGCGGCGCGCAGGGCGTCGAGTCCGCCGCCGGAATCGGGCTGCACGCTCACCACCGTGCCTCGAAGCCGGCGCGCGGATTCCGCGAGAGTGTCCGCGGCCTCGGGGTACACGTCGGCTCCCGTGGCGGCCAGCACGGTCGGCAGGCGCGGTCGCAACCGGCCGAGGGCGGCGGCGTCCACCTCGTCGGCGGGCACGCAGGCGTCGAGGACGTAGACCAGTGCGTCGGGTTCGTCCTCGCCGGGGTCCGCGCCCGACGAGGCGGGCCGCGTACCGATCGGGGTCAGCGCGGCGTCGGCGCCCACGACCGCGGCGGCGCCGCCGAGACGCGCGGCCACGGCGGCCGCCCCGGCCGGGTCCTGCCCGGCGACCAGCAGCCTCACGACGCGGCCCCCAGCCGGTCCAGCAGCAGTTGCTCCGCCCGGTCCCGGCGCGCGCAGTCGGCGGCGGCGACGGCCCGCAGCGCACCGTCGAACTCCGCCTCCCGCCGCGCCGGAAACCCGTCCAGCGCCGCGGCGATCGCCGGCAGCAGGCCATCCACCCCGCCGAGCTCGCGGAGGCTGGCCAGCAGCTCCGCGTCCGGCATCGACGGCGACTCGCGCAGCGCGCCCAGCGCGCAGGCCAGCCCGTAGCCGCCGAGCCGGCGCAGCAGGGGCGCGTCCTCGCCCAGCGCGTGCGCCGCCTCCAGCGCCGATTCCGGTAGTGCGAGAGGGGAATCCGCGAGCCGCCGGATCGCGGCGAGGTCCGCCGGATCGACCGCGTCGAGCAGGGCCATCACTGCCGTCACGGGCCGGCCGAGCACCTCGCCGAGGCGGGCTGCGTAGTCATCGGCGGCGCGCCAGGAGCCCGCCGCATCGGCCCTGGTCCAGGCGATCACCGGCGCCGGATCATCGCCCAGGGCGTCGATCGCGGCGCGGTCGGTGGCGCGCAGGCCGCCCGCGAAGCAGTACAGCACCGCGTCGTGGCCTGTACCCTCGCCGTCCGCCACGGTGATCGACCGGGCCCGCAGCGCCGCGGCGAGCGTCGCACGCCCCACCCCCTCGCGGCCGAGGACGCGCAGCACCGGTGGGCCGCAGCGCACCCTCGGATCCCCCGAATCCCCCATGAGAGCCCCCGCTCCTCACAGTCCGGCGCCCCCGCGCCGGTCCCTACCGGGAGGGTACGAGCGCGTCGGCGGCCTCGGCGGGCGATTGCGCCGATTCCTCGCGGCCGCCGGCAACGAACAGCGCGAACGCGGCGCCGGCCAGGCAGATCACCGCGGTCACCGCGAACACCTCGCCGAACATCCGCGCGTAGGCCTCCTGGGTCTGCCGGGCGACGGCGATCACCGTCTCCCGGAAGTCGCCCTGCGGGGTGATCGAGGGCATCGAGGCCACGATCGCGTTGAGCCGGTAGAACCCGAACGTGGTCAGCGCGGCCACGCCGATCAGCATGCCGCTCATGCGGGCCACCACGAGCAGCGCCGAGGCGATGCCGGCCTGCGAGAGCGGCACCGCGTGCAGGGCCGCCGACGAGAGCGGTCCGATCACCAGGCCCAGCCCGAGGCCCGCGATCACGAGCGAGGTGTCCAGTGCCGGAAGGAATCCCAGGTAGTGGGCGGCGGTCACGTCGGTCGGCCACGCGGCCACCAGCAGGTAGCCGCCGGCCGCGATGACGAGCCCGGTGACGGAGACGATCCGGTCGCCCACCCGCGTCGCGATGAACCCGCCCACGATCGCGCCCACGGGCAGCGCGAGCAGGAACCGCACCAGGGTCAGCACGGCGGCGAGCCCGTCCCGCTCGAGCACCAGGCGCGCGTAGATCTCGATGTCGACGAGCGTCACCATGAGCGCCGCGCCCGCGCACACCGAGGCGGCGGAGGCGGCGAGGAACGGCCGCACCCGCATCCCGGCGGTGGCGATCAGCTTGGTGCGGGCGAACCGCTCCCACAGCCCGAACGCCACGAACGCCGCCGCGGCGCCGAGCAGCAGCCACAGCCCGTTCGGCGGCAGCACGTGCTCGCCGTCGGGCTCCGGGTTGTACAGGCCGACCACCGACAGTCCCAGGGCGACCGCCAGCAGCAGCCCGCCGACCACGTCGACCTTCTGCGGGGCGACGGCCCGCTTGGGCACGGTGATCTGCAGCAACAGCATCGCGAGCAGCGCGAGCGGCACGTTGACCCAGAACACGACCCGCCAGGCGTCGGCGCGCGGCACCGAAGCGACGTGGTCGTGCACGAGCGTCACCACGCCGACGCCCACCACCGGACCGAGGACGCTGCCCAGCTCCTGCGCCGCGCCCACCCAGCCGAGCACGGCGGCGCGCCGGCGCGCGGACCACAGGTCGGCGGCCAGGGCGAGCGTCACGGGCAGCAGCGCGCCGCTCGCGACGCCCTGGATCACCCGGCCGGCCAGCACCTGGTCGAGCGCCGTGGCCCGGAAGCCGAACAACCCCACCTCCACGGTGCCGGCGAGGGCGGTGACGATCGACCCGACGATGAACAGGGCGAGGCTGGCCTGCAGCACCAGGCGGCGGCCGAACCGGTCGGAGAGGCGGCCCAGGAGCGGCATGGCCGCGATGTAGCCCAGCAGGTACCAGGTGATGATCGGCGTCGCCAGCTGGATCCGGTTGATGGGGATCTCGGTGCTGCGCATGATGTCCTCGAGCACCGAGACCACCACGTAGGTGTCGAGGGCGCCCAGCAGCACCGCCAGGCCGGCGGCGCCGATCGCGACGCCGCGACCGCGCACGGGCGTGTCGTGCGTGGCGGGCACCGTCACTTGGCTGTCTTCGGGTCGATGAGGGCGACCTTCTTCCCCCAGTCGGAGAGGGTCACGGTGAGCGTGCCCGTGTCGAAGCCGACGTTCGCGCGGACGAGGTTGTTCGGCGCTGCCTCCTGCACCCAGAAGGTGAGCGGGCGGTCCCCGAGCTCGGCCTTCGGCACGATCCCGGCGAGCGCGTCGCCGGGGATGATCCCCGAGATGCGGATGGCCTCTGTGCCGCCGATCTGCTCGCGGCCCTCCACCTCCGGATCGCGCACCGAGGAGAGGAGCTTGGCGATGCCCTTGTCCGGGTCGAGGATGGCGGACGCGTCGTAGATGTCGGCGGCGAGCCCCATGTCGCTGTACGGCTGGCCGGGGGCGAGCTGCGCCCACAGGTGCGAATCGACCACGACGAACTTGGCCTTGACCTGCGTGCCCTGGAAGGTGACCTCGGCGTCGCCCTGGCCGGAGACCTTCGGCTGGTTGGTGAGGTAGGCGGAGACGCTCTTGACGGGCAGCTTCGGGACGGTGCCGTCGACGGACAGATCCAGGTACACGTCGTGCAGGCCGCGGGCCGCCGCCGAGGACGCGGTGATGATGGTCGTGGCGTCCGGCAGCGGCGCGTCGTTCGGCTTCTCCTCCTCGCTCTTCGAGCAGGCGGCCAGCAGGCCGAGGACGGCGAGCAGTGCCGCCACCACGGACGTGAGGCGGAGCGCCGTGTGGCGAGAGTTACGCACGATCATGCGGCCAATGCTAAGTCACAGCGGTGAAGCTGGGACGATGGAGAGCGTGCCCCAGTCCCAGGACCCCCGCGCCGAGCATCGCCGGCTGTACCCCCGCGTGACCAGTTTCCGGTCCCGCCGATCCACCCTCACCCCCGCCCAGCAGACGGCGATGGACACGGGCTGGGAGACGCTCGGGCGGGACATTCCCCCCGCGCGGCCCCTGCCCGACGGTGCGCCGCCCGTGCCGGACGGGGGGTTCGGCGCACCGTCGCACCCCTTGGACGCGCCGGCGTGGTTCGGGCGGAACGCCCCGCTCATCGTGGAGATCGGCTCCGGGACCGGCACCTCCACCTGGGCGATGGCGCAGGCGGAACCGGAGAACGACGTGGTGGCCGTGGAGGTGTACCTGCCGGGCATCGCCCAGCTCGTGGGCGCGGTGCAGCGGGCGGGCCTGACCAACGTCCGCGTGATCCGCGGCGACGGCGTCGCGGTGCTCGAGGACATGATCGCGCCCGGGTCGCTCACCGGGGTGCGCGTGTACTTCCCGGACCCCTGGCCGAAGGCCCGCCACCACAAGCGCCGGCTGCTGCAGCCGCGCATGTTCTCGCTGATCGCGGACCGCCTGCGTGTCGGAGGGATTCTGCACGTGGCCACTGATCATGCAGACTATGCAGAGGCGATTGCCGAGACCGCACCCTGCGAGCCGCTGCTGCGGCCCGTCGCGGTGCCGCCGCGGCTCGCCGACGCCGGGCTGCCGATCTCCGTCGACCGCCCGGTGACCAAGTTCCAGGACAAGGCCGCGCAGGTGGGCCGCGAGATCCGCGAGTTCGTGTGGGAGCGCGTGGAGGAGGGAGAGCAGTCGTGACGCCGCCGACCGACGACTCCACCGGCCCCGCCGATACCGCGGGTCGCGTCCTGCTGGTCTGGGACGCCCCCAACCTGGACATGGGCCTCGGGTCCATCCTGGGCGGCCGGCCCACGGCCGCGCACCGCCCCCGGTTCGACGCGCTCGGCCGGTGGCTGCTCGACTACACCGCCCGGCGCGAGGCCGAGAGCGGCGCCCGTCTCGAACCCGAGGCCACCGTCTTCACCAACATCGCGCCCGGCACCGCCGACGTGGTCCGACCCTGGGTCGAGGCCCTGCGGAACGTCGGCTACGCGGTCTTCGCCAAGCCGAAGATCGACGACGACAGCGACGTCGACGAGGACATGCTCGACCACATCGACGTCCGGCGGTACTCACCCGGACTGGGCGGGCTCCTCGTGGCCTCCGCGGACGGCCAGGCCTTCCGCGAGCCGCTGGAGGAGATCGCCGCAAGCGGGGTACCGGTAAGCGTCCTCGGGTTCCGTGAGCACGCCGCTTGGGCGCTCGCGTCCCCTACCCTGGAGTTCGTCGATCTCGAGGACATCACCGGGGTCTTCCGCGAGCCGTTGCCACGCGTGAGTCTCGATGCGCTCCCCGACGAGGGTGCGTGGCTACAGCCGTTCCGTCCCCTGTCCTCGCTACTTTCGAGCCGGACCTAGCCCCACAGCCGGTTCACCGGAAAGGAATTTTCGCTTGTTCGCAGCTATAGGACGCTTCACCTACGCGTTCCGATACACGATCATCGCGGTCCTCTTCGTGTCCATCGCAGCGACCGGCGTCTGGGGCTTCCTCGGACTCGGCGCCAAGACCATGATGAACGGGCTCTACGACGACAAGAGCGACTCCGTCGCCGCCGCCGTGGTGACCGACGAGGCCAACGGCCGCGAGATGCAACCCGACATCCTGGTGCTGATCAAGCCCGCCGAGGGCAAGAAGATCACGGACCCGGACGTGGAGAAGGCCGTCGACAGGACGCGCCAGGAGATCCTGGACAAGTACGCGACCGGTGACGACTCCAAGCTGAACCCGATCAACGAGAAGAACCCGCAGGAGAGCTCGCTCAGCTACACGATGTTCGTGCCGGGCGCCCCGCAGGCCAACGACGCGCTGCTGAAGAAGTTCACCCGCACCGACGCCGACGGCGGCACCTGGGGTTTCTTCACCCTGCCGATGCGGTCGTCGGACGACACGCAGCGCGGCAAGGACTGGGTGGAGATCCAGAAGCCGCTCATGGCGATCCTGCAGTCCGATGCGAACAAGCCGGTCTTCGACGCCCGCGTCGGCGGCCTCGTCCCGGTGACCTCCGAGGTCACCGAGGGTGTCCAGAAGGACCAGAAGAAGGCCGAGATCATCGCGCTACCGCTGGTGGCGATCGTGCTGTTCTTCGTCTACGGCGGCATCGTCGCCGCAGTGCTGCCGATGATCATCGGCGTGCTCACCATCGGCGCCGCCATGGCCGTCGCCTCGGTGATGGCCGATTTCACGGACGTCAACCTGTTCGTCGGCCCCATCATCTCCCTGATCGGCCTGGGTATCGCCCACGACTACGGGCTGTTCATGGTGTCCAGATTCAGGGAGGAACTGGACGAGGGGTACGACACACCGACCGCGGTCAGACGCACGGTGATGACGGCGGGCAGAACGATCATCATGTCCTCGCTGCTCATCGTCGGTGCGCTGGCGTGTCTGTACATCTCCCCGCTGGGTCTGCTCACCTCGATGGCCACGGGCGCCCTGCTGGGCGTGTTCATCGCCGCGATCCTGTCGCTGACCCTGCTGCCCGCGATGCTCGCGGTGCTCGGCCCGAAGGTGTTCTCGCTCAGCTTCCACTGGTTCCTGACCATCTTCGACCGGTGGAACCTGCCGCTCATCGGCGGCGTCATCCACTGGGCCGCGGAGAAGACGGGCCGGGCGAAGACCAAGGCCAACATCGAGGCCGGCATGTGGGGCAAGGTGACCGACGCGGTCATGAAGCGCCCGAAGACCGCGATCGTCGCCGTCGTCACCCTGCTGCTCGCGATCTGCATCCCCATCGTCGGGCTCCAGTTCGGCGGCATCTCGCAGACCTACCTGCCGCCCACCAACGAGACGCGGCAGACCCAGGACCAGTTCCAGAAGCTGTTCCCGGACAACACCGGGCAGCCGGTCAAGATCGTGTTCACCAACGCCAGCGACGCCCAGATCAAGCAGGTGCTCGACGAGGCGAACAAGATCCCCGGCTTCACCCACTCGAACGCCGCGGACCCGAACTCCGACCGGTTCAGCGCGGCCACCGAGGCCGTCGACACCGTCAAGGGGACCTCGGACAAGCTCACGGTGCGCGGGCACGAGGTGTCGATCCGCACGTCGAACGGCAGCATGCAGGACCCCAACGACACCGCCGCGGTCGGCGAGGCCGTGAAGGCGCTGCGGTCGATCAAGATGGACGGCGCGGACCCGGCCAAGGGCATCGGCTTCCTGGTCGGCGGCATGCCGGTGCTGCAGTACGACTCGATCGACTCGATGCTGAGCCTGCTGCCCTGGCTGATGGTGCTGCTGGTCCTGGTCACCACGCTGATGATGTTCCTGGCGTTCGGTTCGCTGACGCTGCCGATCAAGGCCGTGCTCATGTCGTTGCTGTCGCTGGGCTCCACGCTGGGCTTCCTGACGTGGATGTTCGTCGACGGCCACGGCGGCGGCCTGTTCAACTTCACCGGCGGGCCGATGATGGCGCCCGTCCTGGTGCTGGTGATCGCGGTGGTGTTCGGCCTCAGTACCGACTACGAGGTGTTCGTCATCTCCCGCATGATCGAGGAACGCGCGGGCGGCGCCACCACCAAGCAGAGCATCCGTGCGGGCACCGCCAACACGGGCCGGATCATCACCGCCGCGGCGGTGCTGCTGGCCTGCGTGGCGGCCGCGTTCGCCACCTCCGATCTGGTGATGCTGAAGTACGTCTCGTTCGGCCTGATCTTCGCGCTGATCATCGACGCCACCGTGGTGCGCATGGTGCTCGTGCCCGCGGTGATGAAGCTGCTGGGCGACGACTCCTGGTGGGCCCCGGTCTGGATGCGCAGGATCCAGGAGATGATCGGCCTGGGCGAGACCTCGCTGCCCGCGGAGACCCGCGACGGCCGTCAGGTCTCCGAGCTGCGGGCGCCCAGCGCGGCGCCCGGCAAGGCCGCGCCCGAGCTGGTGGGCGCCGGGGTCGGCGCCGCGCCACGGCCGGTGTCCTCGCCCGAGTCGGGGCGGCTGGTGCCGCCGTCGAACCTGCCCGACGTGCGTCCGGCCCGTCCGACCCCGGTCGGCCCGGGACCGCGCCGCCCCGGGCCCCCGCCCGGGTTCTCGGGCCGAATCGAGCTGCCGCCGCGGCCGTCCGCGCCCACGCAGCGGCCACCGCAGAACCCGCGCAGCGACCAGCAGCCGGTTCCCGGCCGCGGTCCGCAGGGCCCCGGCGCCCGCGGGCCACAGGGGCCGCAGCAGGGCCCGGGTCCGCAGGGTCCCGGCTCGGCGCCGCGGCACCGTCAGGGCCCCCCGGCCGGCGCCCAGGGCCCCGGCGGCCCGCGCCCGAGCGGGCCGGTGGGTCCCGGCCCCAGCGGGCCGATGCCGCGGCAGCAGCAGCCGGGACCGCAGGGCCCGTACGGGCCGGGTCCGCAGGGCGGGCAACGCCCGCCGTACCCGCCGCGCCCGCAGGCGCCGGGGCAGCAGGGTGCGGGTCCGCAGGGCCCGCGGCCGCAGCCCGGCCGGGGCCCCGCCGGTGAGCCCCCGCGGCCGCCGCAGGGTCCCCCGCGCGAGGACTGACACGCCCCTCCGACGATCCCCGATCCCGCCCCGGGGTCGGGGATCGTCGCCGCTTCGGCCCGGGGCGGCGCACCCGGCGCGCCCGGGCGGCGGCGCGAGTAGGCTGCCTGCCCATGGCGGGGAACGATCAGGGCCCGGAGATCGCCGGGTACCGGGTGATCGAGCGGCTCGGCGCCGGCGGGATGGGCGAGGTGTTCCTCGTGGCCCACCCCCGGTTGCCACGCAGCGACGCGCTCAAGCTGCTCGACGGTGCCGTCTCCGCCAGCGCGGAGTTCCAGGCGCGGTTCATCCACGAGGCGGACCTCCTCGCGCCGCTCTCGCACCCCAACATCGTCCACCTCTACGACCGCGGCCGCCTCGACGACGGCCGGCTGTGGCTGACCATGGAGTACCTGCGGGGCACCGACGCGAAACAGCTGCTGCGCGAGCAGGGCCCGCTGCCGCTGGGGCTGGTCTCGCAGATCGTGGGCGGTGTCGCCGCGGCCCTGGACTACGCGTACGAGGAGTTCTCCATCACCCACCGTGATGTGAAGCCGGCGAACGTGCTGGTGCGGCTGCGCGACGGCAGGGCGAGCGCGGTGAAGCTGGTGGACTTCGGCATCGCCAAGGCGTCGACGGAGGCCTCCTCGCTGACGGTGACGGGCACGACAGTCGGCACGCTCGGCTACCTCTCGCCGGAGGCGATCTCGGGCCGCGAGCTGGACAACCGCACCGACCTGTACTCGCTCGCCACCGCGGCGTTCGAGTTGCTCACGGGCGCACCGCCGTTCACCGGGGACACGATCCCGGCAGTGATGGGCGCCCACCTCTACCAGCCGGTGCCCGCGGTGCACGGGCGCGGCGCCGGGCTGCCGCGCGAGCTCGATGCGATCTTCGAGCGGGCCCTCGCCAAGGACCCGGACGACCGGTACCCGACGAGCGGGGAGTTCGCCGCGGCACTCGCCGTCGTCGCCGCCGCCGCGCCCGACGCGCGGGCCCCGCGCCCGGCGGCCGGGGACGACCCGCACTACGCGTCAACCACGATCCGGCCCCCCGAACCCGGCGACGAACCGGCCGCGCCGACCACGGTGGTGCCCCCGAACGAGCCGCCGGATCCCCCTTCGGCGCCGACCGTTCCGGCGCGGGACCTGCGCCCCGGCGAGCGGGTGGACCTGCCGGCCGGCGCAGAGCGGTCCCTGCGGGTGCGGGACTCAGGGGCGGGCGGCGACCTGTTCGCGTTGATCTGCGGCGCCGACGAGCGGGTGCTCAGCGAACAGCACCTGGTGTTCTACAACAATCCGCGGGACCCGGACGGGGTCACGGAACTCGCTGCGGGCGGAGGTGTCTCGGGCGAGAGCGTCTCGAGCGAGGGCGTCTCGGCGGAGCTGGTCCTGGCGCCGCATCTGCTACCGCCGGGAGGGCGGATCGTGGTCGCACTCGCCACCGACGCGCCGCAGCCCACCCGCCCGACGGTGCCGGCCGCCACCGTCGGCTGGGCCGGCGGCATGTGGACCATCCCCGCGGCCCCGGAGCCCGGGCTCCGCGCCTGCGTGCTGTTCGAGGTGTACCACCGCGACACCGGAGCAGGCGGCCGCGTCCTGCGGCTGCGCGCCGTCGCGCAGGGATGGACGGAAGGCGTCGCCGCGCTGGTCGGCGCCTACGGCGTCGAGGTCGACGAGGCCTAACGCGGACCGTCGGAGTCGGTCTCCTGCTCCGGCGCCTCGGCGGCGGTACCGGCCTGCGTGCCCGCGGACTGCCGGGCCTCGTCGGCGGCGGCGGCCTTGGCCGCCTGGCGCATCTCGAAGGCGTCGGTCACGGCGTCGCCGATCTCCCGCGCCACGTCGGCGACGGCGGTGGTGATGATGGTCGCGATCCGGCCGACGCGGATGGCCGTCGATTCGACGGTCTCCTGCGCGGTGTCCTTGCCCCGCTCCAGCTTGCCCACGTCTGTCCTCCTACCGCGAAGTCCTAGACCGTCACCATCTCACGCTCGGCCGCCCGCTGCCAGCCCGCCTTGGCGAGTGCGCCGCGGGCGGCGCCCTCGTGCCGGGCCCGCTCGATGGTGACCGCGAGCTCGGGCTCCTGCTTGGTCCAGCTGTTGGGCAGCGAGAGCTTAGCGATCTTCTTCCACGTCGAGCTGAGCTGGCCGCGCAGCGAACCCGTGTTGTACGGGAGGCCGAACTCCTCGCACGTGGCCCGCACCTCGGCGGCGATCTCCGGGTAGCGATTCGCGGGGATGTCGGGGAACAGGTGGTGCTCGATCTGGAAGCTCAGGTTCCCGCTCATGATGTGGAAGAGCTTGCCGCCGTCGATGTTCGCGGAGCCCAGCATCTGCCGCACGTACCACTCGCCGCGCGTCTCGTCGGCCGTCTCCTCCTTGGTGAAGGTCTGGACGCCGGAGGGGAAGTGCCCGCAGAAGATGATCGAGAACGTCCACAGGTTGCGGATCAGGTTCGCGGACGCGTTGCCCAGGAAGGTCAGCGGGAACAGCGGGCCGGTGAGCAGCGGGAACACCACGTAGTCCTTGAGGACCTGCTTGCCGGCCTTGCGGCGCATGCCCGCCACCAGGTCCTTGATGTCGCGCCACTTGCGCTCGCCCGTGACGATCCGCTCGGCCTCGAGGTCGTGCAGCATCACGCCCCACTGGAACAGCACCATGAGCGCGCTCGCGTACGCGAGGTTGCCGAGGTAGTAGGGGTTCCACTTCTGCTCGGGCGCCATGCGCAGGATGCCGTAGCCGATGTCGCGGTCCATGTCGAGGACGTTGGTGAACGTGTGGTGCAGGTAGTTGTGGCTGTGCTTCCACTGGTCGGCGGGGCACACGGTGTCCCACTCGAACTCGCGGGAGTTGAGGCCGGGCTCGCGCATCCAGTCGTACTGGCCGTGCATCACGTTGTGCCCGATCTCCATGTTGTCGAGGATCTTCGACACGGCGAGCGAGCCGACGGCCGCGGGCCACAGCGGCGGCAGGTACATCATCGCGCGGCCGGCGATCTCGAAGCCGCGCTGGGCGCGGACGATGGAGTAGATGTAGTCGCGGTCCTTCTGGCCGAGATCGGCGAGGATGCGGGTGCGGATGGCGTCGAAGCGTTCGCCGATGATCTCGACCTGCTCGGCGGTGAGGGTGATCTGCTCGGTCATGATTTCTCCCCTGGTTCTGTGGTGGGCTAGAGCGCGATCTCGACGTCGCCGACGGGCGCGCTGATGCAGAGCTGGATGTGCTGATCGGGCTCGTCGGTCGCCTCGCCCGTGAGGATGTTGGTGGTGCAGCCGGACTTGCGGACGGCGGTGCAGGAGAAGCAGATGCCCATCCGGCACCCGCTCTCGGGGAACAGGCCCGACGACTCGGCCTGGTCCAGGATGCTGCGACCGTCGTTGTCGACCTCGGTGCCCGCTTCGGTGAAGCGCAGGGTTCCGGTCGCCTCGCCCGACGGTGCGCCGACCACGGGCGGGGTGAACTCCTCGACGCGGAGCGGGACCCCGGCGTCGGAGTACAGCTGCTTCGCGGTCTCGAGCAGCGCGGCCGGACCGCAGGCGAAGCCGATCTCGCCGAAGTCCTCCAGGTGCTCCGCGCCGAGATGGCGGCCGCCGGCACGGGTGTACACGTACGTCACGGAGACGTTGCGGAAGCGGGCGAGACGCTCGAGCTCCGCGCGGTACGGGTTGTCCGCCGCGTCGCGGCAGAAGTGCAGCAGGTCGACGGTGCCCTCGTGCCCCTCGTCCACGAGCGTGCGCAGGATCGAGAGTACGGGTGTGATGCCGCTGCCGCCGCTGATGAGGCGGATCCGGTGCGGGCGGTCGCCGGGGGTTCCCGGCAGGGTGAAGGTGCCGGCGGCGGGGGTCAGTCCGATCACGTCGCCCACCGCGAGGTGTTCGCGCAGGTGCGTGCTGACGTGGCCGTCCGCGTCGGCTGTGACGGTGAACTCGAGGTCGCCGGGCTGGTGCGCCGACCCCGCGGGCGAGAAGCAACGGGTCTGACGAACACCGTCGATGACGACGCTGACCTGGATGAACTGCCCGGCCTCGAAGCCTTCGAACTGGCGGGTCGGGGTCACAGTGAAAGTCACGGTGCGGTCGGTGCTGCGACGCACGGCCGTGACGCGGCCGCGGATCTCGGTCCACGTGACCATGGGATCGACCAGCTCGAGGTAGCGATCCACGGCGTGGGGGGTGAGCACGGCCTCGAGGACGGATCCTGCGAATCGGGTGAAGCGACTCATGGCTCTCGTTTCTCCGTTCGGTGAACGCTTGTACACTCACAGTATGACCGCAGTCAGCACAGTTCCGTCAAGGGCGTGTTCCGTGACCTCGAACACAACCGCAGCGCGCCCGGGCCGCGGACGTGGGAGCGATAGACTCGAACCCATGCCCAGACCGACCCCGCGCGCCGTCGAACGGCAGAGCCCGGGGCCCACCAGAGCCGAGCAGCAATCCCCGGGGCGACGGCAGGTGGACCGGCCCGCACCCGGGCCCACCAGAGCAGAGCAGAGATCCCCGGGGCGACGGCAGGTGGACCGGCCCGCACCCGGGCCGACCAGAGCCGAGGCCAAGGAGCGCACCCGTCAAGCCCTCCTCGACGAAGCCCTCGCGCTCGCCGGTGAACGCTCGTTCTCCAGCCTCTCGCTCCGCGAGGTCGCCAAGGCCGCGGGCGTGGTGCCCACCGCGTTCTACCGGCACTTCGCCTCGATGGACGACCTTGGCGTCACCCTGGTGGAGGACGCGATGCGCGTGCTGCGCCGGATGCTCCGCGACGCCCGCCGCGACGGCGTGGCCCCCAGCGGGGAGGAGGCGATCCGGATCGTCGCCAAGCAGGCCCGCAGCAACGACGACGAGTTCCAGTTCCTGGTCCGCGAGCGCTATGGGGGATCCCCCGAGCTGCAGCGCGCCATCGACGTGGAGCTGCGGCTGTTCGCCAAGGAACTCACGCACGACCTGTCCCGGATCCCCGCGCTGAGCGAGTGGAGCGTCGAGGACCTCGACATGACCGCCGACCTCTACGTCACGATCATGCTGGGCTTCGTCGCCGAACTGGTGCGCATCGACGCCCGCAACACGCGCGACGAGTCGGAGCTCATCGAGCGCACCACGCGCCAGCTCACCGTCGTCGCCCTGGGGCTCGCCTCCTACCGGCCCCGCGAGCAGTAGCGCACCGTCGATCCGGCAAACCGCCCGGGACGGGCGCCGGTGGGGGACGATCGGAGCATGACTGATCCCCAGACGCGCAGCGAGCACGATCTGCTCGGCGACATCGACGTTCCGGCCGACGCGTACTACGGCGCACACACCGCCCGGGCGCTGGTCAACTTCCCGATCACCGGGGTGCCCATCGCGATTCACACCCACCTCGTGAACGCGCTGGCCGCGGTGAAACAGGCAGCGGCGGCGGCGAACCGGCAGCTGGGTCTGCTCGAGGAGGAGCGCTCCGCCGCGATCGTCGCGGCGTGCGAGCGGGTCCGCGGCGGCGACCTGCACCAGTGGTTCGTGGTGGACACCATCGCGGGCGGGGCCGGCACCTCGACCAACATGAACGCCAACGAGGTGATCGCCAACGCGGCCCTCGAACACCTGGGCCGGCCGCGCGGCGACTACGCCGCGCTGCACCCGCTGGACCACGTGAACCTGGGGCAGAGCACCAACGACGTGTATCCCACGGCGATCAAGATCGCCCTCATCACCCAGCTCCGCGAACTGCAGGAGGCGCTCACCGAACTGCGCTCCGCCTTCGCCGCGAAGTCCGAGGAGTTCGCCGGCATCGTGAAGATGGGCCGCACCCAGCTGCAGGACGCGGTGCCCATGACCCTCGGGCAGGAGTTCGGCGCCTTCGCCACCACGCTCGGTGAGGACATCGTGCGCCTGTCCGAGGCCACCCGTCTCCTGCACGAGCTCAACATCGGCGGCACCGCGATCGGCACCGCGCTCAACGCCCACCCCGGCTACCGGGGCAAGGTGATCGAGCATCTGCGCGAGGTGACCGGCATCCACGAACTGGTCGGCGCCACCGACCTCATCGAGGCCACCGCCGACGTGGGCGTGTTCGTCCAGCTCTCCGGCGTGCTCAAGCGGATCGCGGTGAAGCTCTCCAAGACCTGCAACGACCTGCGGCTGCTGTCCTCCGGGCCGCGCGCCGGACTGGCGGAGATCCACCTGCCCGCGGTACAGGCGGGCTCGTCGATCATGCCCGGCAAGGTGAACCCGGTGATCCCCGAGGTGGTGAACCAGATCGCCTACGAGGTGATCGGTCACGACGTGACGATCACCATGGCCGCGGAGAGCGGGCAGTTGCAGCTCAACGCCTTCGAGCCGATCATCGCGCGATCGCTGGTCGAGTCGATCACCCACCTCACCCGCGGCGCCCGCGTGCTCAGCGAGCGCTGCGTCGCCGGGATCACCGCGAACCGCGAGCGGCTCGAGCGCATGGTGGCCGACTCGATCGGTGTGGTCACGGCGCTCAGCCCCGCCATCGGCTACGCCGCGGCGACGTCCGTGGCAGCCGAGGCGCTGGAGTCGGGGCGGGGAGTCGTCGAGATCGTGCGCGAGCGCGAACTGCTCGACGATGCCGCGCTCGCGTCGCTGCTCAGCCCCGAGTACCTGACCGGGCACCCGCCGCACGCGCTGGCCCCGCGCCCCGACGACGCGAGGTGATCGGGCGGTGCGGCCGTCCTGCAGCCGCCACCCTTGATAGATACCCCCTGGGGGTATAATCTCCGTTGTATGGATCACGACCACGCGGGGCACGGCGCACACGACATGCACGCCGGGCACGACATGCACGCCGGGCACGACATGCACGCCGGGCACGAGATGGCAGGACATGACATGTCCGGGCACGTCGCGCAGTTCCGGCGGCTGTTCCGGATCATGCTGGTGCTCGCGATCCCCACGACGCTGCTGTCGGACATGTTCGCGATGATCGTGGGCTACGACCTCCCGGACGTCCCCGGTCTCGCGTGGGTCTCCCCCGTCCTGGGCACCGTGATGTACGTGTGGGGCGGAAGGCCGTTCCTCACCGGAGCGGTCTCCGAGATCCGTTCCCGCACGCCGGGGATGATGCTCCTCATCGGCCTGGCGATCACCGTGGCCTTCCTCTCCTCCTGGGGCGCGTCGCTGGGGATCCTCGATCACCAGCTCGACTTCTGGTGGGAGCTGGCGCTGCTCATCGTGATCATGCTGCTGGGCCACTGGATCGAGATGCGCTCGCTGGCCCGGACCACCTCCGCGCTGGACTCCCTCGCCGCGCTCCTGCCCGACGAGGCGGAGCGCGTCGAGGGCACGGGCACCGTCACCGTGCCGCCGTCGGAGCTGCGCGTCGGCGACGTGGTCGTGGTGCGCCCCGGCGGATCCGTGCCCGCCGACGGCGTGGTCGTCGAGGGCCGCGCGGCGGTGGACGAGTCGATGATCACCGGCGAGTCGCGCCCCTCCCAGCGGGACGTGGGCGACGCGGTGACCGCGGGCACCGTCGCCACCGATTCCGGTCTGCGCGTGCGGGTCACGGCGATCGGCGACGACACCGCGCTCGCCGGGATCGGCCGGCTGGTGGCGCAGGCCCAGAACTCCTCGTCGCGGGCGCAGCGCCTCGCGGACCGGGCGGCGGGCTGGCTGTTCTGGTTCGCGCTGGGCGCCGCGATCATCACGGCGATCGTCTGGTTCGCGCTGGGCCGGCCCGACGACGCGGTGATCCGCACGATCACCGTGCTGGTGATCGCCTGCCCCCACGCGCTGGGCCTCGCCATCCCGCTGGTGGTGTCGATCGCCACCGAGCGCGCGGCGAAGGGCGGTGTGCTGATCAAGGACCGCCTCGCCCTGGAGAGCATGCGCACCGTGGACGCGGTGCTGTTCGACAAGACGGGCACCCTCACCCGGGGCGAGCCGACGGTCACCGAGGTGAACGCGGTCGGCGGCGACGAGGACGCGGTGCTGGCGCTCGCCGCCGCGGCGGAGGCCGACAGCGAGCATCCCCTGGCCCGCG
Source organism: Tsukamurella paurometabola (assembly GCA_040391845.1). Classification (GTDB taxonomy): domain Bacteria; phylum Actinomycetota; class Actinomycetes; order Mycobacteriales; family Mycobacteriaceae; genus Tsukamurella; species Tsukamurella paurometabola_B. The sequence continues at coordinate 21,265 of JBEBXD010000046.1, forward strand.
CGATCGTCCGGGCCGCCGAGTCCCGGGGCCTCACGGTTCCGGCGGCCGCCGACTTCACCAGCTCGCCGGCCGTGGGCGTCACGGCCGTCGTGGACGGCGCGACGATCCGCATCGGCGGCCCGAACATGCTCACCGAGGAAGGGGCGCAGGAGCTTCCGGTCGCCGACCGGTGGCGCGAGCGCGGCGCGATCATCCTGCACGTGGTGCGCGACGGCGCCGTCATCGGAGCCCTGGCGCTCGCCGACGAGGTGCGGCCCGAATCGCGGCAGGCCGTGGACGCGCTGCACGCCCTGGGGGTCCAGGTGGTCATGATCACCGGCGACGCGGAGGCGGTGGCCCGCTCCGTGGCCGACGAGCTGGGCATCGACCGTTTCTTCGCCGGGGTGCTCCCGCAGGAGAAGGCGGCCAAGGTGTCCGAGCTGCAGAGCGAGGGGCGCCGCGTGGCGATGGTGGGCGACGGCGTCAACGACGCCCCCGCCCTGGCCCAGGCCGACGTGGGCCTCGCGATCGGCGCCGGTACGGACGTGGCGATCGCCTCCGCCGGGGTGATCCTCGCGAGCGACGACCCCCGCTCCGTGCTGTCGGTGATCGAGCTGTCGCGGGCCACCTACCGCAAGATGCGGCAGAACCTGTGGTGGGCGGCCGGCTACAACCTGATCTCGGTGCCGCTCGCCGCGGGCGTGCTGGCCCCGATCGGGTTCGTGCTGCCCATGTCCGTGGGCGCGGTGCTCATGTCGCTGTCCACGGTGGTGGTGGCGCTCAACGCGCAGCTGCTGCGCCGCCTGGACCTCCGGCCGGACGCCGTGACCGCGAAGATCCTGCAGCGCTGAGCGCGTACCCGAGCCCGGCGCGCATCTGCCTCCGCGATATCGGCAGCGCGCTGCCGAAACCCTTCAACGCTGCCGACTTTCGGCAGCGTGGACGAACACCGGCAGCGCGCTGCCGAAACTTCGCTCGGCAGCGGCGCGATCGCCGTCAATCCAGCCCGTTCTCCAGCGCGTAGCGGGCGAGCTCGACCCGGTTCCCCAGTTGGAGCTTGCGGAGGGTGGCCTGCACGTGGTTCTCGACGGTGCGGTGGCTCAGGTGCAGCCGGGAGGCGATCTGCTTGGCGGACAGGCCCTTCGCCACCAGCCGCAGCACCTCCGTCTCGCGCGCGGTGAGCGCGGGCCCGGCCGGTTCGGGCTCCGACGCCATGCGCCGGAACTCGCCCAGCACCAGCCCCGCCAGCCCGGGGGTGAACACCGGCTGGCCCGCGGCCGTGGCGTGCACCGCCGCGACCAGTTCCTCCGCGGAGGCGCTCTTGACCAGGTAGCCGCAGGCCCCGGCCTTCACGGCCTCCACCACGTCGTCCCGCTCGTCCGAGGCGGAGAGGATCAGCACCTGCGCGTTCGGCGCCGCGCCCAGGACCAGCGCCGTCCCGGCGGCCCCGTCGCCATCGGGCAGCGACATGTCCATCAGCACCACGGCGGGCTGCACCGCCCCCGCGATCCGGCCGGCGGCGGCCACCGAATCGGCGGTGCCCGCCACCGTGAAGCCGCGCGCCTCGAGATCGCGGGCCACGGCGTCGCGCCACATCGGGTGGTCGTCCACCACGAGCACCGAGACGGCCGCGTTGCGTTCTACGTCAGCGGAATCCACACTCGTCTCCTCACGATCACGGCGGTCACGTCCCGTCCCTTCGCCGCGGCACCGACAGTTCCCACTCCACGCCCTCGCCGGGCCCGGTGGTCAGCTCCGCGGTGCCGCCCAGCGCCCGCAGCCGGCCCACGATGGACTCCGACACCCCCAGTCTGCCCTCCGCGCGCGCCGCGTCGAGGCGTCCCGGCGCGATTCCCGCGCCGTCGTCGCGCACGGTCACCAGCACCGCGTCGCCCACATCCTCGATCAGCAGGTACGAGCGGGCGCCCGGCCCGGCGTGCAACGCCGTGTTGTCGAGCGCGTTCCGCACGGCCGCGGCCAGTTCCGCCGCCGCGGACGCCGGGAGCGCGACGGGGCCGCCCGGCTCGGCCAGCGTCACCGCGCCGGTCGCCAGGGGGCGCAGCAGGTCGCGCAGGTCCACCGTGCCGCCCGCCGCCGGTGTGCCCGCTGCCGGCGCCCCCGCGTCCGGCGTCTCCGCGATCAGCCGCCGCAGCGCCCGCTCCTGCTGGGCCGCCAGCTCCCCCAGCGCCCGCAGCTCCGCACCGGGGGGCGGGCTCGCGACGGCGAGGGCGGCGCACCGTCGGGCGAGGAAGGCCAGCGCCTGCAGCACCCCGTCGTGCACCTCCCGGGCGAGCCGCTCCCGGGCGCGGGCCTCCGCCGCGACGCGCTCGGCGGCGCGGAGCTGCTCCTGCGAGCGGATCGCGACCCGGGCGGCCACGCCCAGGCCCAGCCCGACGGCCATGAACACCGGGTAGTTGGCGTCCCGGAGGGTGGTCTCGGGGAACGTGCCGCGGTAGATCGCATTGACCGCGGCGATCGCGACGCCCCCGATCACTCCGGCCACGGGCCCGCCGAGGATGGCGGCCGAGACCACCGGGTTCGTCAGCCACAGCGTGGTCGCCAGGGTCTGGTTGGCCGCGGTGAACTCCGGCGGGGCCACCCAGACGGTGCCCAGCGCCAGCACCCCCGCGGCCACGAACTCGCCGGCCACGAACCACCGGTTCCGCCCGAATCCCCGCGCATAGCCGACGGCCGCAAGGAGGCTGACCAGTACCAGCGCCCCGATCATCACCCAGCTCCAGCCCACCCGCTGGTACCGGTCGGCCTCGTCGATCTGCCGCCCCACCGCGTACACCACGGACAGGGCGCGGAACCACTGCGCGCCACGCCACAGTGGGCCGCGCGGATCGTCGTCGGACGCGGCGGGCAGGGCACCGTCGCCGGTGGGTCCGCCGATCCTCAGCCGCGATGCGAGGCCTTGCATGTGCCCACGTTAACCGCTGAGTAGGCTGGCGCCGATGCAGGCAGACGACGACGCGCTCCCCGGGGACGCACCCGCCGGGGGCGCCGCGGACCGCGGGGCGCCGGCCGAAGAGACGCCCCCCGCCGATTCGGACGTGACCCGGCGGCGGCTCAAGTGGGTCCGGCGGACGCTACTCCTGGTGATCGCGATCATCCTCGGCGTCGAGGCGTACCTGTTCGGGCCCACCGTCTCGAAGTCGATCCGCGAGCTCGAACACATCCGCTGGGAATGGGTCCTGGCCTGCATGATCGCGGTGTTCTTCTCGATGGACTCGTTCGCGCAGGTGACGCGCGTCCTGCTCCGCTCGGCGGGGCTGCGGGTCACGCAGCGCCAGGCGCTGGGGCTGCAGCTCGCCTCGAACTCGGTGTCCCAGACGATGCCCGGCGGGCAGGTCCTGGCACCGACCCTGGTGTACCGCCGCACCCGCATGTGGGGCGCCACGCAGGTGGTCGCGGCCTGGCAGATCGTGATGAGCGGGCTGCTCATGTCGGCCGGGCTCGCCGTGCTCGGCCTGGTGGGGGCACTCATGGCGGGCGCGAAGACGAGCCCGTACTCGGTGGTCTTCTCCGTCGCGATGCTCGTCGTGTTCATCGTGCTGGTGCAGTACGTGGCCTCGCACCCGGACGGCCTGTACGTGGTGGGCGCGCGGCTCATCCGCTGGGTCAACGACCTGCGCAACAAGCCCGAGGACACCGGCCTGGCGCGGCTGCGCGAGGTGATCGAGCAGCTGCAGGCCGTGAAGATGAGCCGGCGCTACGGCGCCCAGGCGTTCGGCTGGTCGATGTTCAACTGGGTCGCCGACGTGGCCTGCCTCGCCTTCGCCTGCTACGCGGTGGGCGACGCCCCCGGCCTCGCCGCACTCGCCGGGGCCTACGCGGCGTCGAAGGTGGTCAACAGCATCAGCCCCATCCCCGGCGGCCTCGGCCTCGTGGAGGCCGCGCTGGTGCCCGCGCTGGTGCTGGCCGGGATGCCCGCGAGCCAGGCATTCACAGCCACCATCCTGTACCGGCTGATCAGCTACGTGCTCGTGGTGGTGGTCGGCTGGGTCGTGTTCTTCGTCTCCTACCGGCGCACCATGGACGTCGATCCCGACGCCAAGCAGGCCGGCGGCGCCGGCACCGAATCCGGCGACGAGAGCACCGTCGAGACCGGGACGGAGGCCGGCGGCGAGCCCGGCGAGGACCCCGGCGGAGCCGTACCCGACCAGCGTATTTAGCGCACCCCAACCGGCCTTCAAGGGCGGGCCGGCATCGTTCTGCTCGTGAGCGGACCGACCTGCGCCGCTCACGGCGCCCCGGATGTGGAGGGGGGCGTGGGGGTTGGGCCCGGTCGGGGCCGCGGTGGGAGGACCGCGCCCCGGCCGCGTGCCGTCGCGTGCGCAGGCGATTCCCGGGGAGGTACTCAGATCAACTACCGTTGCCGTATGCGCATCCCGGTCATCGCCGCCGTCGACGTGGTGTTCGTCCTGCTGTTCGTCGTGATCGGTCGTATCAGCCACGACGAGGTGTTCGCCCCGGCCGACTTCGCCCAGACCCTGTGGCCGTTCCTGCTGGCGCTCGCTATCGGGTGGGCGTTCACCTACGTGCTGGCCGCACTGCTGGGCCACGAGCCCGGCCGCGCGCGGACCTTCGCGGCGGAGCGCGTGTTCCCCGCCGGCGTGATCATCTGGATCGCGACGGTGGCCGTCGGCATGACCGCGCGCGACCTGCTCACCGACAAGGGCGTCGAGGTCAGCTTCGTGGTGGTAGCGACCATCGCCCTGGGCGTGTTCCTGATCGGCTGGCGCGCGATCGCGCAGCTGGTGCTCCGCCGGCGCGGCTGAGCGGGGCTACTTCAGGTACGCGCCCGCGACCTGTAGGGACCCGCTCCCGGAGCGGTCGCCCGTCACCATGATGGCGAACGCCTGATCGCCGCGATAGCCGATGAACCAGCCCGGCCCCTCCGGGCCGTTCGTGCCCACGAGTCCCTTGACCTTGGTGGTGGTCAGGTCGCTGCCGTCGCCGGACGGAGAGACGGTTGCGTCCATCTTCGCCCGCACCGCCGTGAGGATCTTCCCGTCGACCTCGCCGAGCGGGGCGCTGGGCCTCGCGGTCTGGCCCTGCACCACGTACGGGGCCGTCGTCCTGCCCTTGGCGATGGCCGCGGCGAACACGGCCATGCCGAACGGGCTGGCCTTGACGGTGTCGGCGCTCAGTTCGGCGGCGGCGCGGCCACCCGTGCCGGGGAGCTGCGCGGTCACCGTCTTCACCCCCGTCATGGCGAAGTCCGTGCCCATGCCGAGCGGTGCCAGAAGCTTCGACTGCTTGCCTGCGTCGGTGCCCGCGGCCTGGTTGACCGCGCCGTACACGGGTTCCAGGACCGGCCCGGTGGTGGATAGCCCCGTCAGCGCCCACGTGCTGGACACGGTGCTGGCCTGCGTGTTCTGCGCCGCCGCGAGCACCGCGCCCGTGGAGACGGACACCACGACCATCGCCGCCGGCTGGCCGAGCTGCACCACCGCGTTCTCGGCGTCCAGCTGCACCTTCGGGTCCATCGCGGTGCGCAGGTCCGGGCCGGGCGGCCCCTGGTAACCGACGATCTTGGTGGGCGGTTTCCCCTTACTCAGCAGCTGCACCTCCCAGCCGGCGGTCGCGTCGCGGTTCGCCTGCCACGCGCCCTTGATCCCGTCGAACAGCGGCGAGAACAGCTGGCGGTTCGAGATCAGGAGATCACCCGTGGTGGAATCCTGCAGCCCGGGAACGGCTTTCAGCTCGTCTCCGAGGACCCCGAAGTCGTCGTCGCGCAGGTCCACCACCGGCACGGGCTTCCCCGGATTCTCCTTCGCCTTGGCGGCCAGGGAGTCGGGGGTCACCAGCGGGGCCACCGGGGAGACGATCTTCGCCACCCGCTGCAAGCTGTCCGTGAGGTTCTTGGTGCGGTTGGGGTCGACGGTCAGCCGGTGCACCGTACCGGCGAACATCAGCTCCGATTTGTCGGCCGCGAACACCTTCGGCGGCTTGGCGTCCGTGCGGATCTGCCGGATCGACGTCTCGGGAGTGAGGCCCGGCGCCAGCACCGCGGGGTCCCAGGAGATGCGCCAGCCGATGGACAGCTGCGAAGCGCTGCCCTTGGTGGTGTAGTCCCAGTCGCGGCCGTCGCCGAAGTTCCAGTGGGTCTTCACGTCGAAGGTGGCGTTGCCGCCCGAGTACCGCTGCACGTTGGACGCGGTCACTTCGACGGTCTTCGCGTTCATGTCGCGCAGCGTGGTCGCGATGACGGTGCCCGCGGAGTCCGGGGAGGAGGTGAAGGAGGCCGCGGCCACGGCCTTGCCCTCCCCGATCGCGTCCGTGTACCCGTCGAGCATCTTCTGCACCTCGCCGGTCGCGCCGTCGCCGCAGGCGGCGAGTCCCGCCCCGAGGCTGAGCAGCACGGCGGAGACCACCGCCGCAGCGCCGTACCGTGCCCGGCCGCTACGTCTCACCTGGTCTCCTCCACCACTCGTCGATGATGCGCATCCTTGGCTGCGGAGTTTACCTTCCCGTACATGGCATCCTGTGGATATGGAACGGTTGGTTCGCTCGCAGGACCGCGCCGCATCGTCGATGCCCGGGGTGCGGTCGCGGCACTGCTTCTCGTTCGGCGACCACTACGATCCGGACAATACGCACCACGGCGTCCTCCTCGCCTGCAACGCCGAGCAGGTCGCGGCGGGTACGGGCTTCGATACCCATCCGCACCGCGCCGTCGAGATCGTCACCTGGGTGCTGTCCGGTTCCCTGGTCCACCAGGACAGCGAGGGACACGCCGGTCTGGTCCATCCGGGGCTCGCGCAGCGGATGAGCGCGGGCACGGGCGTGCTCCACTCCGAGCGCAACGACCGCCCCGATCCCGCGGGCGCGGATGTCCGGTTCGTGCAGATGTGGGTGCTGCCGGACGAGCCGGGCGGCGCACCGTCGTACGAGCAGCGGGAGGTGGACGCCGACCTCGCCGACGGCGGCCTGGTGCCGGTGGCGTCCGGCGATCCGGCGCAGGACTCCGCCATCCGGATCGGCAACCGCGGCGCCACCCTGTTCGCCGCGCGGCTGCGTCCCGGCGCCGCCGCCGACCTACCGGAGGCGCCCTTCGGGCACCTCTACCTGGCCGGGGGCGCGCTCAGCGCGGAGGGCGCGGGGCCGCTGTCCGACGGTGACTCGCTGCGCACCGTCGGGGACTCGCGGCGCGTGACCGCGGGGCCGGACGGTGCCGAGCTCCTGTTCTGGCGCATGCGCACCCGCCTCGGCGGCTGACCCGGCCCGCCGCCGCCCCGGACGGCGGGGCGGCGGCGGGGGTCAGGGCAGCGGGCGGTCGGACGGCACCACCAGGTAGCTGGGCCGCCTCGGGTCCAGCACCACGTGCTGCTGGCGGAACTGCGTCTCGGAGGTGACGGGGCCCACCGTGATCGACTTGATCAGGTTGAGTGCGAACACGTCCACCCGCAGCCGGTGCCCCGGCTTGAGCACGGCGTCCGTCGCGTGGGTACCGATGTCGAGCTCCACCACCTGCCCGGGCTTGACCAACTGCCGCTGGTTCACGTCCAGCTGGTAGTACGGCGAGGTGTAGTCGCCGGCGGCCGTCTTCATGCTGCGCGAGTCGTCGATCTGCCGCAGCGAGGTGGTGAGCTGACCGGAACTGATCACCTCGGAGCGCCCGTCCGGGGAGACATCGGTGACCATCACCGACCAGTACGCGTCCCTGGCGTCCTGGGTGGTGGTGAGGTGCAGGTTGATCGGGCCCGAGATCACCGTCGACTTCCCGACCGGTTTCGAGGTGAAGGTGAGCCCGTTCATCTCGGCCACCCGGTTGTCGGCGGCGCAGCCCTGGAACACGAGCAGGCCGAACATGGCCTGGCCGGTGTCGTTGGAGCACAGCGTGCTCAGGCCCGGGCCCACCGTGCGGCGCGACGCGGGCAGCACCGGCTCGGCCTTCTGCAGGCTGTTGTCCGAGAGCGATCCGGGCGCGGAGCCGGACGCGAGGCCGGAGAGGTACATGCGCTGGTACTGCTGGCCGGGCTCGGGGAAGGTGTCACCCTGCCACCAGCCGCCGCCCTTGCGGTGCACGGTGACCGGCGCGTAGTTGTCGATGCCGTTGTCGATGTCCTTGAGCCACTTGTCGAACCACGCCTTCTGCAGCACGCCTGCGGACGGGGGCTGGTTCACGCCGCCCAGGTCGTGGGTCACGGTCACGTGGTACGCGTCGCCCATGATGAGCTTCTTCTTGCTCGCGGGCAGGCTGCTCAGCTCCTGCGGCAGGCGCCACTCGGTGTTGGTGAACAGGTCGTGCCAGCCGCCGAACGCGAAGGTGGGCGTGGTGATCTTGTCCAGCGGCGTGCGGTAGGCCCGCCGCAGCGGGGAGTTCTTGTCCACCAGCTCCTTCGTGGTGGGGTCGAGGGACTCCACGGTGGGCGAGAAGATCCCGGAGAGCAGCTGCGGCACGAAGACGATCGGGTTCTGGATGCGCTGCTGCAGCCACTTCCAGTCGAAGGTCCCGTCGAACAGCGACTTCAGGTCCGGGATCAGCTTGAGCGAGTTGACCAGGCCGAGCCAGGGGCCGAGGAAGCCGACGCCCAGGCCGCCGCCCGGGGCGATGATGTCGGCGGCCAGGTCGGCGCCGGGAACGATGGGGAACAGCGCCTGCAGGCCCTTCGGGTTCCGGGCGGCCACCTGCAGTTGGTTGATCCCCGAGTAGGAGACGCCCGTCATGCCCATGCGGCCGTTGGACCACTTCTGCCCGCGCACCCAGTCGAGCACCTCGACGGTGTCCTTCTGCTCGCGCTCGCCGAACACCTGCCACACGCCCTGCGAGTAGCCGGTGCCGCGCACGTCGACCACCACCTGGGTGTAGCCGCTGCGCACCAGCTTCGGGTCGAGGCCGGTGAAGCTGGCCGTCATGCCGCCGTTGAGGACGTCGCGCAGGTCGTTGACGCCGGCGATCGGGGTGCCGGAGAAGTCGAGGAGGTTGAGCAGTTTGATCACCGTGTCAGAGAGCACGGGCACGTTCAGCGCGAGCGTCGCGAGCGCGCTGACGAACTTGGTGTACGGCGTCATGTTCACGATGGTGGGCGTGGGGGTGCTGATCGCCCGCCCGGACGCATCCGCCGGCCGGAAGACGTTGGCCTTGAGGACGGTGCCGTCGGACATCCGGATCGGCACGTTCCACTCGATCGTCATGCCGGGGTACTTGGAGGGCGCCGCGTAGTCGGCGTTCCACTCCGGGTTCTGCATGCCCGCGACGCCGGGGCCCGGCTTCCAGGGCTCGGCGTTGGCCACGCCGCGCAGCCCCGGGACGGTGATCATGCTCGCCAGCAGGACGAACGCGGTCAGCAGGGCGGCGAGGGCCAGTCGCAGGCGCGGACGCGTCAGCCTCATACGGAAATCTCCTTGAAGTCCACTCCGCATCACAGGCCAACCCCGCTTGCGGTATGCATCACACGGAACGGTAACCCTGTGCTCGGTCACACTACATACTGACGAGTCAGTTCTCCCAATATGTGAGATCACTAAGGGGAGGCTGGCAGGATGGGAAGAGTGACCACGACCCCCTCTCTGGACCTCAGCCACGTCGACCCCGCCATCCGCGTGCAGGACGATCTGTTCGGGCACGTCAACGGCGCGTGGCTGCAATCGCACGAGATCCCCGCGGACCGCTCGACCGACGGGGCCTTCTACGCGCTCCGCGACGCCGCGGAGGAGACGGTGCGCGCCATCGTCGAGGACTGCGCCGCGGACGCCGGCGCGACGGGCGACACCGCTCGCATCGGCGACCTCTACTCGAGCTTCATGGACACCGCCGCGATCGCCGATGCCGGGCTCGCCCCCGTCGCGGACGAGCTGGCATCGATCGCGCGCGTGGAGTCACCGTCGGACCTGGTGACGGCACTCGGCCGCCTGCAGCGCACCGGCGTGGGCGGGCTCCTGGGCTACTACGTGGACACGGACGCCAAGCGTTCGGACCGCTACCTGGTGAACCTCGTCCAGTCCGGCATCTCCCTGCCGGACGAGGCCTACTACCGGGAGGAGCAGTACGCGCCGATCCGGGAGAAGTTCGTCGCGCACGTGGCCGCCACGTTCGAGCTCGCGACGCGGGAAATGGACGGGGTGGTGGCCCCGGGCGAGGAGGACCTCGCCGCCGCCCAGGTGCTGGAACTGGAGACGGCCATCGCCGCCGGCCACTGGGACGTGGTCGCGCGCCGCGACGCCGACAAGGGCTACAACCTGCGGACCTTCGCCGAGCTCACCACCGAGGCGCCGGGCCTGGCCGGCGCGGAGTGGGTCGCGGCAGTCACGGGCTCCGCGGAGTCCGCCGCGTTCGCCGAAGTGAACGTGCGCCAGCCGTCGTTCGTCGCCCACGCGGCGGGCCTGCTCACCGACCGGCCGCTGGCCCAGTGGCGCGCCTGGCTCGCGTGGCGGGTCCTGCACGCGCGCAGCCCCTTCCTCACCGACGCGCTGGTGGACGAGCACTTCGCGTTCTACGGCACCACACTCACCGGCACGCCGGAGATCCGGGAGCGGTGGAAGCGCGGCGTCGGCCTGGTGGAGCAGTACCTGGGTTTCGCCGTCGGCGAGCTGTACACGGGGAAGCACTTCCCCGCCGAGTCCAAAGAGCGGATGCAGGCACTGGTCGCCGACCTGGTGGAGGCGTACCGGCAGCGGATCTCCGAGCTGCCGTGGATGACCCCGGCCACGCGCGAGCGGGCGCTGGAGAAGCTGGCGCGGTTCACCCCGAAGATCGGCTACCCGGACACACCGCGCGACTACTCGGCGCTGGAGATCAGCCGCGGCGACCTGATCGGCAACCTGCGCCGCGGCGAGGCGTTCGAGCACGACCGCGAGTTCGCGAAGATCGGCGCGCCCGTGGACCGCGACGAGTGGTTCATGACCCCGCAGACCGTGAACGCCTACTACAACCCGGGGATGAACGAGATCGTGTTCCCGGCCGCGATCCTGCAGCCGCCGTTCTTCTCCCCCGACGCGGACGACGCGGTGAACTACGGCGGGATCGGCGCTGTGATCGGGCACGAGATCGGCCACGGCTTCGACGACCAGGGCGCGAAGTACGACGGTGACGGCAACCTCGAGGACTGGTGGACGGACGCCGATCGCGCGGAGTTCGGCAAGCGCACGGCGGCCCTCATCGCCCAGTACGACGCGCTCGTACCGCGAGACCTCGAGGGCGAGCCGGGCGGCGCGGAGAACCACGTGAACGGCGGTTTCACCGTCGGCGAGAACATCGGCGATCTCGGTGGTCTCGGCATCGCCCTAGTGGCGTACGCGATCGCGCGCGAGCGGGCCGGCGGCACCGTCGACGACGATGCGACGGTGATCGACGACCTGACCGGCCTGCAGCGCCTGTTCTACAGCTGGGGCGTGATCTGGCGCGGCAAGTCGCGGCCGGAGGAGGCGGTGCGCCGGCTCGCGATCGACCCGCACTCGCCGGCTGAATTCCGCTGCAATGCCATCGTCTCCAACCTCGACGAGTTCTACTCCGCGTTCGGTGTCACCGCCGGGGATGGCCTGTTTTTGGACCCCGAGCACCGGGTCTCGATATGGTGACAACGACCAGTTCCAACCTTCTTCCGTCCCGTCCAGCAACCGGCGGACCCACGATGTGACCCCGTGTCGATTCGGCACGGAGAACGGGTGGCCGTGCCTTCACACAAGCAGTCCAGCGAACAGCTCCCCTCCGTCCTCGGCGTCGTCCACGAGGCGCCCGAGGTGCCGCTCGAGCAGCTGACCCTCGGCGAACGGATGGGTGAGATCGCGAGGATGTTGCGGGAGCAGTCCTCGGACTCGGAGTCGCTGCTCACCGCCGCCACCCAATTCGCCGTCGACCAGGTGCCCGGGGCCGACTTCGCCTACATCACCCTGGTGGACCCCAAGGGCGGCATCACGCATCCCGTGGTGATCGGCGAGGAGGCGCAGCGCGTCGCGGACGTGCAGCGCGATCTCGAGGAGGGCCCCAGCATCGGCGCCACCTTCGAGTCCACCACCATCCTGCTGATGGAGGACACCGCGACCGACGAGCGCTGGCCCCGGTTCGCCTCGGCCGCGCACGAGGCGGGCGTGGGGTCGATCCTCTCGTTCTGCCTGTACGTGCAGAACGAGGCGTACGGCACGCTGGACCTGATGGCGCGCGAGCCGCGCGCCTTCGACGCCGAGTCCATCTCGATCGGCTCGCTGTACGCGGTGCACGCGGCGGTGGCCTTCTCCGCCGTCCGCGAGAAGGAGCAGATCCGCGCGGCGCTCACCACCCGCGATGTGATCGGCCAGGCCAAGGGCATGATCATGGAGCGCTACAAGCTCGACTCCGACGCCGCCTTCCGCCTCCTCGCCCGGCTCTCGCAGGACAGCAACGTGCGGCTGGCCGAAGTCGCGGAGCAGGTCATCGAGGCCGGCCCGGAGTAGCCCGCCCGGCGGTGCCCGGCCCGTCGGGGTGGGCGCGCGGCGACGGCGGCGAGGCGGCGGCGCACCGTCGGACCCCCGAACGCGAGAGGTCCGGCACCACCCGTGGGTGATGCCGGACCTCTCGATGATGTTGCGGCTCAGTGAGTCCTACTCGTAGGTCTCGCCGGCCTCGGCCTTGGCGACCAGCGAGGCGGGCGGGGTGAACTGCTCGCCGTACTTGCCGGCCAGGAACTTCGCCTGCTCGACGAAGGCCTTCGGGCCGGCGAGGCCCTCGGCCGGGGTGCCGGGACGGCCCTCGTACGTGTTGATGTACTGCAGCACGCCGCCGGTGTAGGGCGGGAAGCCGATGCCGAAGATGGAGCCGATGTTCGCGTCGGCGACGGAGTCCATGACCCCCTCGTCGAAGCAGCGCACCGTCTC